>CAZFIN010000006.1:0-48621 GCA_964519525.1 uncultured Alistipes sp.
GACGCCCGCTACGGCGGCGACCGCATCCTGAAGGGGACCACCTTCGCCAAGTACCGCCGCTTCGTCGAGAACTGCTTCGAGCTGCTGCCGCGGCAGGCGCTGCACGCCAAGTCGCTGGGCTTCATCCACCCGACGACGGGGCGCGAGCTGCTCTTCGACAGCGAGCTGCCCGACGACCTGCGCGCCGTGCTGGCCCGCTGGGACACCTACACGGCGGCGACCGAGGCCTTCGACGATACGGAGGAGCTGTAAGCGGGGCGGGGGAGTGCCCGCGGCGGTTCCGCGGGGACGGAGAGGGCTCGTCGGAGCCGTGCGGGCCGCCGCTTTCCGCCATTTCCCGCGGCATAGCCCGTTTTTAACAAAAGGATTTTTAATTTCGCCAGGCAGATGTCATTTCTTCCGACCACTCTCAAAGAGGTCCGTGCGCGCGGCTGGGACCAGTTGGACGTGATCCTCTTCACGGGTGACGCCTACATCGATCATCCCGCCTTCGGGGCGGCGGTGCTGGGACGGCTGCTCGAGGCCGACGGCTACCGCGTGGCGATCGTGCCGCAGCCCAACTGGCGCGACGACCTGCGCGATTTCACGAAGCTCGGCGCCCCGCGTCTCTTCTTCGGCGTCACGGCGGGCGCCATGGACTCGATGGTCAACCACTATACGGCCAACCTCCGTCTGCGCCACGACGATGCCTACACGGCGGGCGGCGCCGCGGGTTTCCGCCCCGACCGTGCCGTGACGGTCTACACGCAGCTCCTCAAGCGGCTCTTTCCGCATGTCCCCGTGGTGATCGGCGGCATCGAGGCGTCGCTGCGCCGCCTGACCCACTACGACTACTGGAGCAACTCGCTCCACCCCTCGGTGCTCGTCTCGTCGGGGGCCGACCTGCTGAGCTACGGCATGGGGGACCGCTCGATCCTGCAGATCGCCCGTGCGCTGCGCAACGGCTACAACGCCAAGCTGCTGCGCCGTCTGCCGCAGGTCGCCTTCACGGCCGATGCGGCCTGGGTGGAGCGCCTCGACCCCGCGACGACGATCCGTTTGCACGCCTTCGAGGAGTGCTGCGCCTCGAAGCAGGCCTTCGGCGAGAATTTCGCCGTCATCGAGACCCAGAGCAACCTGCTCCGGCCCACGGCGACGCTCGTCGAGCCGACCGCCGACCGCTTCGTCGTGGTCACTCCGCCGGGCGATCCGCTCACGACCGAAGAGCTCGACCGCTCGTTCGACCTCCCCTACGAGCGGGCGCCGCACCCGCGCTATGCGGGGCGCGGGGCGATTCCCGCCTGGGAGATGATCAAACATTCGGTCAACATCCACCGCGGCTGCTTCGGCGGCTGCGCCTTCTGCACCATCTCGGCCCATCAGGGCAAATTCATCCAGGCCCGCAGCGAGCGGTCGATCCTCGACGAGGTGCGCCGCATCGTGCAGATGCCCGATTTCCGCGGCTACCTCTCGGATGTCGGCGCCCCCTCGGCCAACATGTACCGCATGGGCGGCCGCGACCGTTCGCTCTGCGAGCGCTGCCGCCGTCCCTCGTGCCTCCATCCGAAGCGCTGCCCGAACCTCGACAACGACCACCGGCCGCTGCTGGCCCTCTACGAGCGGATCCGCGCCGTGAAGGGGATCAAGAAGGCCTTCATCGGCAGCGGCATCCGCTACGACCTGTTCGACGATTCGCCCTACCTCGAGACGGTGCTCTGCCACCACACCTCGGGGCGTCTCAAGGTAGCGCCCGAGCACACCGAGGAGCATGTGCTGCAGCTCATGCGCAAGCCGCCCTTCGCCCTCTTCGAGCAGCTCAACGCCGATTTCCGCACCGTCTGCCGCCGCGAGGGGCTGCCTTATCAGCTGATTCCCTACTTCATCTCCTCGCACCCGGGCTGCACCGAGCAGGATATGCGGGCGCTTTCGGAGAAGGTGCTGGGGCGTCTGCACTTCACGCTCGAGCAGGTGCAGGACCTCACCCCGACGCCGATGACCCTCTCGTCGGTGATGTTTTGGACGGGCGAGGACCCCTACACGCACCGCAAGGTCTTCGTCGCCCGCTCGCAGGAGGAGAAACGCCGGCAGAAGAGTTGGTTCTTCGCCTCGGAGCAGGCGCGGAAAGGGGGTCGGAACGAAGTGCCGAAAAGTAAAAAAACGCGGAAGGGGCGGGGCTGAAATTCCGGCGGCGCGGCGGACCGCACGGTCCCCGGCGGGATCGACGTGCGAAACGGGGAGCGGGGAGCGTCTCTTGGAATCGGACAGCCGTCAGAACACCTCCCGCAGGATGCGGACCGACTGCACGGCGTTGATGCTGTCGAGGTGGTACCCGAAATAGGTGAGCATGGCGTTCAGGAAGGCGACGCGCTGCGTGCGGTTGAGGCCCACGTCGGAGAGCCCGAGCAGCGGGCAGCGGAGCAGGCGGTCGAGCGTCCGGGCCTCCTCCTGCGCCAGCACGAGCGTGTGGGGCGGCGCGACGGGGGTGTAGAGGCCCTCCTTGATATCGAACCAGGCTCCCTCGGTGTAGTCGTTGCCGGGGCAGAATCCCAGCAGACGGCTCAGGTGGGCCAGAAACCAGAGGTGGAAGTTCGCCACCCCCTCCTGCATGCGGTCGAGCGCCTCCACCGAGTTCCAGACGAACTCGAAAAGCGGCTCGTTGCGCTCGCTCTCGCGCACGAGGCGGTAGATCACCTCGGCCATGAAGATCGCCATGGTCGACTTGCGCACGTCGAACGGAATTCCCTGCAGCAGAAAGCCGCTGCGCACCTCCTTGAAACGGTGCATCTGTTGCGCCTGCGCGGGTTCGAGCCCTTCGAACTCGACCGGGAAAACGGGCTGGAAGAGCGCCTGTTTCGAACCGCGCCCCGTGCGGCTGCGGACCCCCTGCACCATGTAGCTGCGGCGCCCGCCGACGTCGGTCAGCAGGTAGACGATCATCGACGAATCGCCGTATTTGAGCGTGTGCAGCACGATGCCGCGGCCTTTGTAGCTCTTCATGGGTGCGCGTATCCGTTGTAAATATTATGTAAAATACGTATCTTTGTCCGTCCGCGAAGATACGAATAAGTGCGGGCAAAAGCAAGTGCGCTTGCGTTTTGCCGGGCGACAGGTATCTTCCGCGTCCGTCCGGGATGCGGACACCGGAATGCTGCCGCACCTTGCGCGGCGCTGCGGTGCGCATTCCGGCCGAAACCGACCTATACGCACCACCATGGCCGAAAACCTGCAAAAGTGGAAGGCGGCAGGGCGCCGCTACCGCACCTATCTCAAACTCGAAAAACGTCTTTCGGAGAACTCGATCGAGGCTTACATGCGCGATTTCGGGCAGTTCACCCATTTCGTGCTGCGGTTGTGGGACGTGCCGCCGCGCAAGGTCGGGCGGGAGATGATCGAGCGCTATCTCGGGCGGCTCTACGAGGCCGGCTACGAGAAGAGCTCGCAGGCGCGGGCCTTGAGCGGCATCCGCAGCTTTTTCGGTTTCCTGCTCCTCTCGGACGAGATCGACGCCTCGCCCGCCGAGCTGGTCGAGACGCCCAAGTTCGGGCGCCATCTGCCCGATGTGCTGACGACGGACGAGATCGACCGCATCATCGCCTCGATCGACCTCTCGACGACCAAGGGCCGCCGCGACAGCGCGATGCTCGAGCTGCTCTATTCGTGCGGGCTGCGGGTCTCGGAGCTGGTCTCGCTGCGGTTGGGCGACCTCTTCTTCGGCGAGGGGTATATCCGCGTGACGGGCAAGGGGAACAAGCAGCGGCTGGTGCCGATCAGCGATCTGGCCCGCGACAAGATCCAGTACTACCTCGAGGAGCGGGCGGCGGCCCGCAGCAGCGAGGATGCGGTCTTCCTGAACAACCGCGGCACGCAACTTACGCGGGTGATGATCTTCACGATCCTGCGCGAGGCGGCCCGCCGTGCGGGGATCGAGAAACGCATCTCGCCCCACACGTTCCGCCACTCGTTCGCCACCCACCTGCTCGAGGGCGGGGCCAACATACGTCAGGTGCAGGAGCTGCTGGGGCACGAGAACATTCTGACGACCGAGATCTACACCCATCTCGACTCGTCGCACCTGCGCGAGACGATGGAGACCCACATGCGGCTGCCGTAGCTCCCGTGCGACAGACGCCGTGCCGTGCTGCCCGGCGGTGCCGGGGCGTGCCTTGCGGCGCGTATGTCCAGTGTCAGAAAACCTCCTGCAGGATCCTGATCGACTGCACGGAGTTGATCGTATCGAGATGATAGCCGTAGTAGGCCATGAGCGCGGCCAGAAAATCGACCCTCTGGCGGCGGTTGAGCCCCACCTCGCCCAGATAGCGCACGTCGCACTCCAGCATGTCGCGCAGTATCGTCGCGTTCTCCTGCGACATGGCGTGTTCGCGCGGCGGGCGTTCGGCGGTAAATAGGCCCTCGGCGATGTCGAACCATGCCCCGGGCGTGTGGTCGTTGCCGGGCGAGAAGCCGAGGAACCGGCACAGATTCGACAGAAACCACAGATGGAAATTGGCCACGCCCTCCGAGGCTTCGTCCAGCGCCTCGACCGATCCCCACACGAAATCGAACAGCACGGCGTTGGCCTCGCTCTCCTTCACCAACCGGTACAGCACCTCGGCCATGAACATGGCTATGGTCGACTTTCTCACGTCGAAGGGCACCGACCGCAGCACTATGCCGCTGTGGATCTCGCCGAAACGGTGCATCTGCATGCGCGGCGACTCCAGCCCCTCGAACTCGACGGCGAACATCGGCTGGAACAGCGCCAGCCTCGATCCGTGGCCGCGCCGCGATCCGAGGCCCTGCACCATGTAGCTCTGGCGGCCGTGCGTCGATGTGAGCAGGTGCACCACCATTCCCTTGTCGCCGTACTTCAGCGTGCTTAGCACCACTCCGCGCGAGGTGTAGCGTTTCATCGAGGCCGTTCCCATTCCCGCTACTCGGCCTCCACCCAGTCGCCGCCGGCCTTGATGAGTTCCACGAGCCGTCCGATGGCCTGCTCCTGCGGGATGTTGCGCTCGACCACCTCGCGGCCTTTGTACAGCGTTATGCGTCCGGCCGCGGCGCCCACGTATCCGTAGTCGGCGTCGGCCATCTCGCCCGGGCCGTTGACTATGCAGCCCATCACGCCTATCTTCAGGTTCTTCAGATGCGAGGTGCGGGCCTTTATGTCGGCCAGCGTCCGCTCGATGTCGTACAGCGTGCGGCCGCAGCTCGGGCACGCTATGTATTCGGTGTGCGAGAAACGCACGCGCGCCGCCTGAAGTATCATCAGCTCGATCTCGCGCACCTGTCCGGGTGCGAGGTGCGGGGCATCGATCCATATCCCGTCGGCCAGCCCGTCGAGGAACAGCACGCCGAGGTCGGCCGCGGCCTTCACCGCCACGGTCTCGGCGTCGGGGTCGTCGTAACGGCGCTTCACCGCCACGGGTGTTGCGTCGTCCATGTCGAGAATGGCGGCGCGCAGCTCGGCCGTGGGGTTGCCGCCCGCCGACTCGATCACGCGGAACTCCGGCGTCAGCTCGTCATGCGTCAGCGGTGTCGTCACCGCCGAGCGGCGCACGTACTCCGTCGCATGGTAGCGTTCGGGGTGGCGCACCTCGAAACGGCCCTCGCGGCGGGTGAAATAATCAGCCAGCATGCGTGCCACGGGCACCTCGTTCTCGGGGGCTTCGGTGAGCGACACGCGTATGGTGTCGCCTATGCCGTCGGCCAGCAGCGCGCCTATGCCCACGGCGCTCTTTATGCGGCCCTCGATGCCGTTCCCGGCCTCGGTGACGCCCAGATGGATGGGGTAGGTCATGCCCTCGGCGTCCATGGCCTCGGCCAGCAGACGGTAGGCATGAACCATCACGCGCGTGTTGCTCGATTTCATCGACACGACCACCTGATCGAATCTCTCGCGGCGGCATACGCGCAGGAACTCCATGGCCGAGACGACCATGCCCTGCGGCGTGTCGCCCCACCGGTCGAATATGCGTTTGGCCAGCGAACCGTGGTTGACGCCTATGCGCAGCGCAACGCCGCGCTCGCGGCACTGGGCGATCAGTGCCTCCAGCTCGCCGTGCGAGGTGCGGTAGTTGCCCGGATTGATGCGCACCTTGTCCACGTACCGCGCAGCTATGGAGGCTACCTCGGGCACGAAATGTATGTCGGCCACCACGGCCGTGCCGTAGCCGTCGGCGCGCAGACGCGCCACTATGTTCTCCAGATTCTCGCCCTCGCGCCGGCCCTGCGCCGTCAGACGCACGATGCCCGCGCCGGCGTCGGCTATGCGCTCGGTTTGCGCCACGCTGGCCTCGGTGTCGGCCGTGGGCGTGTTGGTCATCGACTGCACCGCTATGGGGTGCGCCGCGCCTATCGTGACGCCGCCTATGCGCACCTCGTGCGTCCGGCGGCGCGAATATTCCGTAAGATTCATAACTCTGTCGGTTTGCGGACCCGGCCGGTGCGGCGGGTCCAAATTCAACGCAAAGATAACCATTCGCCGCCACATTGCCGTCATCCGGTGCCGAAATAATCGCGCACGGCGGCCGACATGTCGCAAAAACTGCGTATCTTTGCGAGGAAACCGAAAAAATCAAGATTCGCATGAAAGGATTATATCTAACGGCCGCAATAGCGCTCGCACTCGCAACGGCGGGTTGCGCAGGCGGTGACAGAACCGGCAGCGGACAGCAGTCGGCCGCAGTCGAGAAACAGGCCAAGCCGACCGTCGCCGACGGCAAGTACGTATGCCAGCGTCCCGACGAGGCCGACCGTCTCTTCACCTCGAAGAGCGTCGAACAGAAGATTGCCGAGGTGCAGGCCATGCTCACCAACGAGCGTTTGGCGTGGATGTTCGCCAACTGCTTCCCCAACACGCTCGACACCACCGTGCACTACCGCAAGGATGCCGACGGCAAGGATGACACATTCGTCTACACGGGCGACATACACGCCATGTGGTTGCGCGATTCGGGCGCGCAGGTGTGGCCCTACGTGCAGCTGGCCGCCGGCGATCCCGAGCTCAAGGCCATGCTCGCGGGCGTGATAAACCGTCAGATAAAGTGCATCAACATCGACCCCTACGCCAACGCCTTCAACGACGGTCCCACGGGATCGGACTGGGAGTCGGACTTCACCGACATGAAACCCGAACTGCATGAGCGCAAATACGAGATCGACTCGCTCTGCTATCCCATACGTCTGGCCTACTGGTACTGGCTCGTGACGGGCGATGCGTCGGTATTCGGCGACGAGTGGATCGAGGCCGTGGGCAAAATACTCAAGACCTTCCGCGAGCAGCAGCGCAAGGACGGCACCACGCCGTACCGCTTCCGCCGCAAGACCGACCGTCAGTTCGACACGCTGTCCAACGACGGCCTCGGCGCTCCGGTCAATCCGGTGGGACTCATCGTGTCGAGTTTCCGTCCGTCGGACGACGCCACGGTGTTCCAGTTCCTCGTGCCGTCGAACTTCTTCGCCGTGTCGTCGCTGCGCAAGGCAGCCGAGATACTGACTAAGGTGAACGGCAGAACCGAACTGGCTGCCGAGTGCACGGCACTGGCCGACGAGGTGGCCGCCGCGCTGGCCAAATACGCCGTGTGCGACCATCCCGAGTTCGGCCGCATCTACGCTTTCGAGGTCGACGGATTCGGCAACTATCACCTGATGGACGATGCCAACGTGCCGAGCCTGCTGGCTATGAAGTACCTTAACCCCGAGGTGATCGACAACGACATATACGCCGCCACGCGCCGCTTCGTGTGGAGCCGCAGCAATCCCTACTTCTTCAGCGGCAAGGCTGGCGAGGGCATAGGCGGTCCGCACGTGGGCTACGACATGGCATGGCCCATGAGCATAATGATGAAGGCTTTCACCAGCGACGACGATGCCGAGATCAAGAGCTGCATCGAGATGCTCATGCGCACCGATGCCGGCAAGGGTTTCATGCACGAGTCGTTCGACGTGAACGATCCCGAGCACTTCACCCGCGAGTGGTTCGCATGGCAGAACACCCTCTTCGGCGAGCTGATACTGAAGATAATCGCCGACGGACGTCTCGGCGTGCTGAATTCGATCGACATAAAATAGCAGGCGGCTGCGTCTGCCGTCGGACATCTCCCCCGGGAGTCGCGCCTGCGACCTTCCGGGGGATTTTTTCCTCAGCGTGAGATCTCCCGCGACACGTGACTGCCGGGGGCCGCAGCCGTCCGCACGGAACCGTCCGTCCGGCAGCGGCGCCTCGTGCCGGCATGTTCGAGGAAGTAGCGCTGGGCCTTGAGCAGGTTGCGCGCCTGAAGCATCATGGTCTTGGTCTCGCCGAGTATGGTCAGATAGAGCATGCTCGCCTTGGTGTCGCCGGCTCCGGAGTTTATGCGCGCCAGTTCCGATTTGGTGGTGTCGGCTATGCGTCCGAACAGATCGTCGCGCATGATCTGCACCGGGTCGATCTCGCTGAAGTCGTAGGTGGTGAGCATACGGTTGATGTTGCCGTAGATCTCGGCCGCATCGTCGTTTATGCGCATCAGGTCGGCCGTCTGCTCGCGCGAGAGACCCTCGTGGTTGTTGTCTATGTGGTCGAACGTCGGGTGCGTGATGTGCGTTATGGCCTTGGCTATCTCGCCCAGATAGTCGACTATCTGCACGTAGTAGAGCGACAGCTCGATCCCCGAGCCGTTGAGGCGGCGCAGAGTGGCGACGAGTCCTCCACGCAGTTTCCGGCTCTGTGCGTATATCTCGTCCGACTCGCGCACCAGTTCGCGCAGCGCCTTGCGGTTCTCCCTGAACACGGCCGCTATGGTGCGGTCGTAGATCTTCGTGGCGAGCTTCATCATGCGGCACACCTCGTCCACTATGTCGTCCACGGCGCACTGGCTGTCGGCCGGCCGGCGTTCGGCCCCGGTGTCCGCCTTCTTTCCCGCGTTGCCCTTTATCAGCAGGTAGCCGCACAGCAGCGTCAGCGCGGCGAAGGCCGCCGTGCCGCCCCACGCGAGCAGCAGCCCCGTGGCGAGGGCTATGACGAATCCGCCCAGCGCCGTGGTGAACCACCCCGTGATGACGGTCATGACACCCGTTATGCGGTAGACGGCGCTCTCGCGTCCCCACGCCCTGTCGGCCAGCGACGATCCCATGGCCACCATGAAACATACGTAGGTGGTCGACAGCGGCAGCCGGAGCGACGTGGCCGCCGATATGAGTAGCGCCGACGCGGTGAGGTTCACCGTGGCGCGTATCATGTCGTAGGGTGCGCCGCTGTGCTCGACATCGGCGTATTCGAACCGCCGTGCCACGAACTCCTTCACCTTGGGCGGCGTGACGCGTCCGACGGCGTTCGATATGTTTACCGCCGCCCGCACTATGCCGCGCGAGAAGAGGTTGGAGCCGTACTGCGGCTGGTCGTCGGACGACTGCGCCGAGAGCGAGATCTCGGTCTGCGTGACGTGCATGGCCTTGCGCGAGGTCCACAGCGTGAGCACCATCACCGCGCCGGCGGCCAGCATGAACGACATGTCGGCGGGTATGTTCTCGTTCAGCGCCGACATCACCTTATCGGCGTTACCGCCCGCCCGCGCCAGCTTGAATGCGTCGAATCCGGCCACCGGAACGCCGATGAAGTTCACCAGATCGTTGCCGGCGAAGGCCAGCGCCAGCGCGAAGGTGCCCGATAGGATGGTTATGCGCAGTATGTTCACGCGGAACAGCTGCATGAACGCCAGCACGGCCGAGCATGCCGCCCAGCACGCGACGAGCGCCGGCGCCATGTGGCTGTCGATCCACGCGGCCGCCTCGCTCCCGCCGACCGATCCTTTCAGCCCCTTGAATACGGCGAAGTAGATTATGGCCGTGAGCGACACGCCGCACCACAGCGCTCCGAAGCGGTGGAACAGGGTCATGTAACGGAACGAGAATATCATGCGCGAGATCCACATGGCCACGGTGCCGCAGGTGAAGGCCATGACCACCGACAGCAGTATGGCCGAGATGATTCCCATGGCGCGCGAGGTGTTGATGAAGTCGCCCAGATCACCGGCCGAGAGCTGCGGATGGACGGCGATCTTGTACGCCGCCACCGCCACGGCGGCCCCCAGCAGACAGAAGACCAGCGACACGGTGGTCGAGGTGGGCAGCCCCAGCGAGTTGTATATGTCGAGCAGTATCACGTTGGCAAGCATCACGCCCAGATAGACGGTCATCACCTCGCTGAAGGTGAACATCGCCGGGTTGAACATGCCGTTGCGCGCCACCTCCATCATTCCGCTCGACGATATCACGCCGAGTATTATGCCCGCCGAGGCCACCGCGAGAATCGTCCGCATGCCCGCTGCCTTCGATCCTATGGCCGAGGTGAGGAAGTTCACCGCATCGTTGGTGACTCCGACGTAAAGGCCCGATACCGCCAGTACGGCCAGTACGGCGACCGCAACCGTGTAGAATTCACTCATAATGATACGTTTTTTGCATCCGTCGATGCTCGTCCGCGACTGGTACTCCCCTCAGAATATCCGGTCGTGCGCCATATCGGCCGCCCGGCGGCGCGCCCCGGTCATCGGAACACCAGAAACTCGCGGCTGTCGGTCATGCAGTGGGGACAGCGGCCGGCGTGAAGATCCTCTTCGGTCACGTCGCCGCAGACGGGGCACACGCTGTAACGCGACGTGTCCGCCGCGCCGGCGGCCATGCGGTCGATCTTATGCCGTAGGATCATGATCTGGTGTATGTCGCTGGCGTCGCACCACATCAGCATGCGCGAGACGCTGCGGTCGCGGTCGTGCAGATGGCTGTCTGCGGAGTTCTCCATGCGCTTGCGGTGCAGCGAATCCTTGTCGCGCAGCGCAAGCCGCAGGTGTTCGAGAGCCGTGCGCTGTTTGGCGGCGGCCGCCACGGGTGCGTAGAGCCTGCCGCCGAGCGATTCGATGGCCGTGCGGCAGTTGTCGCGGTGGATCGCATCGGCGTGCGACATGGCCGCGAACAGTGCGGCTATGTCGTGACGGCGTTCGGCATCGGCCCGGCGGGCGCACTCCTCGTAGCGTATGCTGCGGCTGTGTTTCACTCTGTACAACTCGTTGAGTTCCTGCAGCAGATCGTACCACACGCAACCGGTCTGCGCGGTCCGGCGCGATTCTCCGTCGGCGTAGGCCGCGACGAGCGCCGTCGCGCTTACGGCGAGGGCTATTGCAAAAGGGATGTTGAATCGTTTCATGACTTATCGTCCCTTCGCATAAACTGTGCCTCCGTGCGGCGGCCTGCTTTCGCGTCCGCTCATTGTGCCCGCTCCGCCGGCGGCGTCTGGCGATTTTGTATGTCATAAATTCGGCATTGCGCCCGGCTTATCCGTACTTCGGCTCCGCCTTATATACTCCGCCTTGGGCAAAACCGCAAATAAAATTTGCTTTTGCACTCGGCTTATTCGTACTTTGGCTTCGCCTTGGATACCTCGCCTTGGGCAAAACCGCAAATAAAATTTGCTTTTGCGCTCGGCTTATTCGTACTTTGGCTTCGCCTTAGATACTCCGCCTCGGCAAAACCGCAAATAAAATTTGCTTTTGCGCTCGGCTTATTCGTATCTTTGCAAAGGTTTAACTGGGGTACTGCCGGGTGCGGCACCATCCGGTACTGTGCCGGCGCGCCCCGATGCTTAAGCGACTGACATGAATCAGACAACTGACAAATTCGACTCTGCGGCCGTACCCGACCGTCGCCCGCAGAATGCGGCGCCTTTCAGATACATCGACCGCAAGGATTACGATCTGTTGCTAAACAATGACAACCTGCCGTATGTGCTGCATACGGGCGGCATATTCATATGTCTTGCCGGCGAGGGCGACGTTATAATCGACGAACATAAGTATCATCTTGTCCCGAACACGATCTGCGTGGCATTTCCCGGCACCATCATCCAGTCGCTGAGGACTGACGAGTCGTTCCGCGGCTACACGCTGGCCATCGACATCGACTTCATCCGCGAGATAAACATTCCCTCGGCCAATTCGATCTACATAGTCATACGCGACAATCCGTGCGTGGCGCTCTCCGACGAGCAGGCCGAGTCGGTCATGCAGGTGTGCAGGATGATGCATGCGCGCGATATGCGTTCCGACCATCCGTTCCGCGAACAGATCAACGCCCAGATGCTGATGCTGCTGTGTTACGAGCTTGCCGGCATCTATGCCCGCTACATCCCCGTCGAGCGGCAGCCGTGTACGCGTCAGGATGTTCTGTTCCGCAAGTTCCTCTCGCTGCTGGCCACCGACATCACGCTTTCGCGCGAGGTGCAGTACTATGCCGACAAGCTCTGCATAACGCCCAAGTACCTCACCATCATAACCCGCCAGATCTCGGGCCGCAACGCCACCAGCTGGATAACGCACGCGGTGATAATCAACGCCAAGTCGTTGCTCACGGGCACGCGGCTCACGGTGCAGCAGATCTCCAACCGCCTGAACTTTCCCAATCCGTCGTTCTTCGGACAGTATTTCCTGCGCCACACAGGCCTTACGCCGAGGGAGTTCCGCCGGTCGAAACAGTAGCCTGACGACAGTAATCGCAAAAACACCATCATAACATGACATCGCTTTACGACAACATAATCTTCGGTCCGGTCCGTTCGCGGCGTCTGGGCCTTTCGCTCGGAGTGAATCTTCTGCCTGTTGAATCGAAACTGTGCAGCTTCGACTGCATCTATTGCGAATGCGGCTGGAACGGCGACCACATGGGGCGCCGCCGCTTCAACCGCCGCGAGGAGGTCAGCGCCATGCTGGCATCGACGCTCGACCGCATGGTGGGCGAGGGCACGCCGCCCGACGTGATCACCTTCGCCGGCAACGGCGAGCCGACCATGCACCCCGAGTTCGAGGCCATAATCGACGATACGCTGGCCCTGCGCGACCGCCACTGTCCTTCGGCCAAGGTGTCGGTGCTGAGCAACGCCACGCAGCTCGGCCGCGAGGATGTGCGGCGCGCGCTGCTGCGTGTCGACAACAACATCCTCAAGCTCGATTCCGCCTTCGACGAGACGGTGCGGCTGATGAACTGTCCGGCGGGCGACTACACCGTCGCGCGCACCGTCGGGCTGATGAAGCTGTTCGGCGGACGGCTTATCGTGCAGACCATGTTCCTGCGCGGCAGCTACCGCGGCCATGCGGTCGACAACACGACGGAGCGCGAGGTGGCGGCGTGGCTCGAACTGATACGCGATATAGCGCCCGGACAGGTGATGGTCTATTCGCTCGACCGCGACACGCCGTGCCGCACTATCGAAAAGGTGGGCCGGGATGAATTGCGCGCCATAGCCGACCGTGTCGAGGCGCTCGGAATCCCGTGCTCGGTGGCATAGCGGCGCCCGGTTGCCTGCCGTGCCGCTGTGGCCGTCCGTATCGCGGAGCGCTCCGCTGTCGGGAGAGTGGCGGCGGTGTTGCATTTGCAACATAATTTTCATAAATTTGTGTTATCGTAATGTCATCCGGCAAACCGGTGGCATTCGCCGTTTATAACGATAGTCTATGAAACATGTAGAATACGATCTGCTCGACAAAGTCGATTCGCCGGCCGATCTGAAACGTCTGTCGGTCTCGCAGCTGCCGCAGTACTGCCGCGAGCTGAGGCAGTATATAATCGAGGAGTGTTCGAAAAACCCGGGCCATCTGGCGTCGAGTCTGGGTACCGTCGAGCTGACCGTGGCCATACATTACGTCTACGATACGCCGCACGACAAGCTGGTGTGGGACGTGGGGCATCAGGCCTATGCGCACAAGATCATAACGGGGCGCCGCGACCTTTTTCCCACCAACCGCAAGGCGGGCGGCATAAGCGGATTCCCGCGCATGGTCGAGAGCGAGTACGACTCGTTCGGCGCGGGGCACTCGTCGACGTCGATATCGGCGGCGTACGGACTGGCCAAGGCCGCATGTCTGCGCGGCGAGAGCAGCCATGTTGTGGCCGTCATAGGCGACGGAGCCATGACGGGCGGTCTGGCGTTCGAGGGGCTGAACAACGCCGGTGCCGACAAGAATAGCGACATACTGGTGATACTTAACGACAACGAGATGGCCATAGATCAGGCCACGGGCGCGCTCACCAGCTATCTCACACGCGTATCCACCTCGCGCCACTACAACCGCTTCAAGCGCCGTCTGTGGAGCGTGTTCGCCCACATACCGCCGCTGCTGCGGTTCTGCCAGAAGGCGGGAAATGCCGTCAAGCAGGGGCTGCTGCAGAACAGCAATCTGTTCGAGAGCCTCAATTTCCGCTATTTCGGCCAGATCGACGGCCACGACATCGGTGAGCTCGTGCGCATTCTTACGGCGCTGAAGGATATCGGCGAGCCCAAGCTGCTGCACGTCATAACCACCAAGGGCAAGGGCTACACCCCCGCCGAGGACGATCAGGCCGTGTGGCATGCCCCCGGACGGTTCAATCCCGACACAGGCGAGCGTATCCCGCCGAAGACGTCGGCCGCGCGTTATCAGGATGTGTTCGGACAGACGCTGCTCGAACTGGCACGCGCCGACAGTCGCATAGTGGGAGTCACGCCGGCCATGCCGTCGGGATGTTCGATGAACATCATGATGCGCGAGATGCCCGACCGGTGCTTCGACGTGGGCATAGCCGAGGGCCATGCCGTAACCTTCTCGGCCGGACTTGCGGCCGGAGGGCTGCACCCGGTGTGCAACATCTATTCGTCGTTCATGCAGAGGGCGTATGACAACGTGATCCACGATGTGGCGCTGCAGAATCTGCCCGTCACGCTGTGCATCGACCGCGGAGGTCTGGTGGGCGAGGACGGGGCCACGCATCACGGGGCGTTCGATCTGGCCTATTTCTCGTGCGTTCCCAACATGATCGTGGCGGCACCCATGGACGAGGCGGAGCTGCGCGACATGCTCTATACCGCAGTGAACACCCCCTCGCCGTACTCCATCCGCTATCCGCGCGGCTGCGGCACGGGAGTCGAGTGGCGCGACCGTCCGTTCGCGACCGTTCCGGCGGGGTGCGGCCGCCGACTTAAGGAGGGTGCCGATATGGCGGTGCTGACGATCGGTACGGTCGGCAATTTCGCGGCCGAAGCCATAGAGCGTGCCGAACGCGGCGGCGCGACGGTGGCCCACTACGACCTGCGTTTCGCCAAGCCGCTCGATACAGCTCTGCTGGACGAGGTGGGACGGCGGTTCCAGCGTGTCGTCACGGTCGAGGACGGCATCCTGCGCGGTGGTGTGGGCGAGGCCGTCACACGCTATTTCAATGAGAAGGGTTACGGTGTCGAGGTCCGCTGTCTGGGTATCGGCGACCGGTTCGTGAGCCACGGCACGCCGGCGCAGCTTTACGCCGAGTGTGGCTACGACGCCGACGGTATCGAACGGACGATAAGGGAGCTGCTGTCATGAAAGGTCTTCTTCTGTCAGTGACGGCGTTGATTTGTGCCGCCGCGGCCGCGGCGCAGGGAACCGCTGCACATAAATTCTCGGCGGAGAGGTTCGTCGATGTGGCCGACATTCTGCCCGACAGCGTGGCCGTTGCCGGATCGACGCAGGGATTCGCCATACACGGCCGCTATGCGTTCTCGCTGCACGACGGCGGGCAGTGCGTGGTGGTGGATATGAAACGGCGGCGTTTCGTGTCGTCGTTCATCCTCGACGGCAACACCGGCCACTGTAACAACGCCTCGTTCGGTACGGAGTACTTCGACCGCCGTTCGCAGTTCCCGCTGCTCTATGTGTCGGAGTGCCGCGGCGGCCGCGCATGCTATGTGAACGACGTCACGACCGAAGGTTCGCGCCTTGTGCAGACGATATATTACGACGGCGGGGAGTGTACCGGCCCGATGGACTGGTGTGTCGACGCGGCCGGCGGCTCGATCTACATATACTGCACGATAGGACGTCTGCGCATGTTCAAGCGTTTCCGCATTCCGCGCCTGTCCGATTCCGACGCGCGCGGCGAGGTGCATCTGCGTCCGGAGGATTCGCTCGGCAGCATACCCGTAGGCGATGTGGTCATCCCGCAGGGCAGTCTTGTACACGGCCGGCGGCTCTATCTGCCCGACGGCGTTCCGCCGCGCGACCGTCGTCTGCACATCGTCGACATTGTTACGGCCCGCCGCATCGGCTGCGTCGATCTCAACGGCATAGAGTACGAGCCCGAGGGGCTGGCCGTTCGGCGCGGAGAGCTGTATATCTCGTTCCACACGCCCCGCGAGCCGCGTCACAACCGCATCTACCGTTTCAGGGCAAAGTAGGCTGCTCTATATATATAAGGTTGCCGGTGTCGTACCCGTGGCGCTCGGCCAGCGACACTATGTGACGCACTGTGTCGTCGGGAAGCGTCGGCGTGCGCGACAGTATCCACAGATAGTGCGGCGAGCGGCTGCCTATTAGCGCCCACTGGCCGTCGCCGTCCATTTCCATTACATTGTAGTCGAAGTAGAAGATCCAGAAAAACGATACGCGCAGCCGTCCGGCATGGCGCGTGGTCTTCGCACGTCCGCGGATCGAGTGCAGGCGTCCCTCTTTCATTCCGCTGTTCACCACCTCCACCGTGCCGTCCTCCGCAAGCGTGTAGTCGGCCGTCACACGGTCCATTCCGCGTTCGAAACTGTGATCGAAACGTGCTATCTCGTACCAGCGGCCCATGAACTGCGGCAGCGAGAATGCGGGCGATGTGCTGCGGTCGATCCGGTCGCGGCCGGCACCGTATATACATACGGCGATGAACGTGAAAAGCAATAAAAGTATTACCACTTTGGCCATGAGTTAAATGTTTTTCGATTGTTTTTTACTATGCGACGGTCTGCTTCCGGCCGGTGTGTCGGGCGACGTGCCGGAGCGACTGCCATCGGCCGGAATAATCACTTTTCATACCAAACGTTTGCCGGCCGGTTGCAAAACGGCTGCGGGTGCTGCGGCCGGCACTTTGCGCACCGCGCATGACCAGTCCTGACAAGGCCGGTCATAAAAGAACTCCCCCTTTGCCGCATGCGTGCGGCAAAGGGGGAGTGTGTTACGTTCCGGAGTCCCGTGTGATCAGGACCGTGCGGGACGGATTACTGTATTCCGAGTTTGGCCTTGACCTCGGGACCGATGTCGGTCGTGGCGCTCTCGTCGATGTATGCCAGCGAGTTGCCGAGCATGTCGAATACCACGATATAGCCTCCGGCCTTGGCTACCTCGTTGATAGCCTCGATCGCCTTCTTCTGAATGGGCTCGAGAAGTTCCATCTGCTTCTTCTGCATATCCTCGGCGGCCACCTGCTGGAACTGCTGGTAGCGGGTGCTCAGATCGTTCAGCTCCTTCTCCTTGAGCTGCTTTATGGCGTCGGTCAGCGAACCTTCCGAGTCGGCCTTCTGATACTCCTGCAGTTTGTTGTTGAACTCCACCTGAATCGTCTCCAGCTGTGCGTCCAGATCCTTTGCATAGGCCTGCAGCTGAGTCTGCGCATCCTTGAACTCATTCATGTTCTGAATGATCTCCTGTGCGTTGATACGACCGAATTTCTGAGCGAAGAGTGATGTCGAGAACATCACGCATACAACCGCGAGGGTTAGTTTCAATGCTTTTTTCATAATTTTATTTACGTGTGTAGTTTGTGATTTCCGTTTACTTGTTTTTCATCATGTCGATGATCGCCTGCGTGTGGTCGACGGCCGGCGAGTAGTAGAGCATCGTCGCGTTCTGCGCTATGTCTATCGCCATGTCGTAGCCGTGTGCCTTGGCATACTCCTCGATGGCGGCGAACACCTGCTTCTGTATGGGCTGTATCAGTTCGATGCGCTTCTTCATGAGCGTGCCGTCGGTGCCGAATATCGACTCCTGAAATTCGGTGGCCTCCTTCTCCTTCTTCAGAATGTTCTCCTCGTTGGCCTGCTGCGATGCCTGCGTGAGCGACGCCTTGCGCTGCATGTAGGCGTTGTAGAGCGATTCCACAGCCTCGAACTTGGCGTCCACCTCCTTCTGGTAGCTGCTGGCCATCTCGTCCAGACCGGTTATGGCCTCGTTGTATTTGTCGATTGATTTGAATATTTTCTCGCTGTTTACGACCATGTAGTTCTGGGCGGCGGCCATCCCTGCCATACCCATCGCGAGAGCCAAGGTCAAGATCAAACGTTTCATAATCGTATTCTTTACAGGTTGCTACTAAATACAAATATATGAATTTATTTTCAAATATGCTGCCAATCGTGTCAGAATGTTTGACCCATCGTGAAGTGGAACTGGCTTCCGCTGCGCACGTTCGATCCCGCGGGAGCGTCGAATCCCCATCCCCAGTCGAGTCCGAGGAGTCCCACGATGGGCAGGTAGAGCCTTACGCCCAGACCGGCCGAGCGCTTGATCTTGAACGGCGAGAACTCTTTCCACGAGTTGAATCCGTTACCGCCCTCGAGGAAGCCCAGCACGTAGATCTGCGACGACTGCTTGAGTATAACGGGGTAACGCAGCTCCATAGTATATTTGTTGTACGCCATCGAGTAGTTGTTTCCGGGGTCGAGCGCGCCATCCTCGTAACCGCGCAGACCGATTATGTCCACACCGTAGATCGTGTAGCCGCTCATTCCGTCGCCGCCGACCTCGAATCGCTCGAACGGCGAGAGCTTGTGCTTGTTGTAGTGTCCGAGGAATCCCATCTCGGCATGCGCCATCAGCACGAGGTTCTCGTTGCGGGTGAGCGACTGGAACCAGCGTCCCTTCAGCTGCCAGCGGTGGTACTCGATCCACTTGTAGCGTATGCGGTCGGCCATTTTATTGTCGCTGTAATCGCGTCCGTCCCAAGCCGAGTAGGGCGGGGTGAAGGTCACCATCGCCGAGAACTCCGAACCCGAGCGCGGATATATGGGCTGGTCCACCGTCGAGCGTGCCAGCGCTACCTTGAACGCCAGTTCGTTGGCCACGCCGTCCTTCATGATGAAATAGTCCCAGTTGTTGAGCGCGTAGCGGGTGTACTGCGCCTCCATGTAGAGCGTGAAGTTGGGGTCGGGCCACTTGAGGCGCTTGCCCAGACCGGCCGCCAGACCGAGCGAGCGGAAATACATTGTCGCCGTCTGCCAGATGTAGTAGGCGTTGTTCTGCTCCGACCAGTGGGCCGACACGGTGAGCGAGTTGGGCTTGTGACCGCCCACCCACGGATCGGTGAAACTTGCCGCTATGGCTTTGTAGTACGTACCGTTGGTCTGTCCCGAGATCTGGAATTTCTGGTTCTGTCCCATTGGATATGGCGTCCACTTGCCCTTCTTGAACAGATTGCGGGTCGAGAGGTTGTTGAGCGTGATGCCGACCGAACCCACGAACGATCCCGATCCCCATCCGCCGGCCACGTTGAACTGGTCGCTGGCCTGCTCGACGAGCGGGAAGTTGATGTTCACCAGATCGTTCGACACGGGCTGTATGTCGGGCTGCATCTGCTCGGCGTCGAAGTGGCCCATGCCCATCAGCTGGCGCAGGGTCTGCATCAGCAGCGCGCGGTTGTAGAGCGCGCCCGGGTATACGTACAGTTCGCGGCGTATCACCTCGTCGTCGACACGCGAGTTGCCCGATATGCCCACTTCGTTTATCGAGAACTGCTTGCCTTCGAATATTTTGATCTCAAGGTCTATCGAGTCCTTGCCTATGACTATCTCCGACGGGTCGATCTGCGACATCAGGTAGCCGTTGTTCTGGTACGCGCTGGCCACCGACTCGCTCTCGGGATCCATCTCGCGGCCTATGCCCAGCCGCTTGTGCATTGATTTCTTGTCGTATGTGTCGCCGCTCTTCACGCCGAACATGCGTTGCAGATCCTCGGTCTTGTACACCGAGTTGCCGATCCACTTCACGTTGCGGATGTAGAACTTCTCGCCCTCGGCCAGGTCGATGTGTATGCCTATGCGGTTGTCGCTCAGGTTGTACATCGAATCCGACAGTATGGTGGCGTTGCGGTATCCGCGCGAGTTGTAGAAGTCAACCAGCAGATCCTTGTCGTCCTCGTAGTCGCTCTCCTTGAGCTTCGTGCTCTTGAATATGTTGATCGACTTCTGGTGCGTCTTCTTGAACGTCTTGCGCAGTCGTTTGTCCGAGAACTGCTCGTTGCCCGAGAACGTTATCTTGCCGATCTTCACCTTGGGGTTGCGTGTGACGCGGAACGTCACGTTGGCCATGTTGTCGAACACCGAGTCGTTCTCGATCAGCGTGTTCACCTCCACGTTGCGGAATCCCTTGTCGATGAAGTGTTTCTTTATCAGTTTCTCGTTCTTGTCGATCACGTAGTCCGAAAGTTCGGTGTTGCGCCGCAGCTTGAGCTGCTCCAGCAGATCCTTCTGCTTGCTGCGGCCTATGCCCTCGCCCTCGATCATCCAGCGGTTCACGCGCGGACGCTCCTTGAGCAACACCTCCAGATCGACGCTGTCGCCCTCGATCGTGGCGCCTATCTTCACGTCCGAATACCGGCGCTGGCTCCACAGACGCGTTATGGCGTTCGATATGTAGTTGCTGGGCAGATATATGCTGTCGCCCTCGATGAGTCCGGCCGACGAACTCACCAGAGTGCCGTCCAGATACTGTATTCCCCGCACGTTGATCTTGCGTATGCGGTAGAGCTTGGGCGAGACGCTCGATTTGAGCATCGGCGACTGCTCGTCGAAAGGCGGCAGCGTGTCCTGCCCGATCTGCCGTATGTCGTCGCGATCCTCCTGCCGTGTCTGTCCGGTCTGCACGACGGTACGGTCCTGAACGTTCAGTGTGTCGGCCGTCTGTGCCGACAGGGTCCATGCCGCTGCGAGCAGCGACACCGCTAATGCTGCCAGTTTTTTGCCTGCGTATCTCATCTATTACAACAATGTTTCTCGTTTCGTTTCACAATAACGCGCTCCGCGACCGGTTATTTCACCAGTCCGTAGCGTCTTTCGCGTTCGGCATACGCCTCCATCGCCTTCATGAACTCCTCCCTGCCGAAATCGGGCCACAACGTGTCGGTGAAGTAGAGTTCGGCGTACGATGCCTGCCAGAGCAGGAAATTGCTCAGCCGGCATTCGCCGCTGGTGCGTATCACCAGATCGGGATCGGGCATGGCGGCCGTGAACAGCGTGTCGGCTATCGTCTGCTCGGTGATCTGTTCGGCGCGCATCCGGCCTTCGGCCACCTGCCGCGCCAGAATCCTCGCCGCCGCCGTGATCTCGCTGCGCGACGAATAGTTGAGCGCCATGACGAAGGTCATCGTCGCGCCCTGCTCCGTCTGCCGCTCGATGCGGTCGAGCGCTTCGCGCACCTTGTCGGAGAAACGGCTGCGGTCGCCTATGATCCGCACCCTCACCCCCTGTTCGGCCAGATTGGGCGTCTCCATCTCCACGCCTTTGCACACGAGGTCCATCAGGGCGTCGACCTCCTCCTGCGGCCGGCCCCAGTTCTCGGTCGAGAAGGCGTACACCGTAAGGTACTTCACTCCGTAGTTCGCGGCGTTCTTCACCGTTTCGCGCAGGGCGTCCATTCCGGCTATGTGGCCTTCGTAACGCTCCTTCCCGCGCATGCGGGCCCAGCGTCCGTTGCCGTCCATTATGACGGCGACGTGGGCGGGTATTTTGTTCGGTTCGTTCATATAACTTGCAAATGTAGACAAATTTACTCGGAAAAAGAAAGATTTTCCCGATTTTATCCGCAAAAGGGGCCCCGGCCGCGTCCGCAGGGGGCGTTCCGGCATGGGCCGCAGGAGAGCGTCAGTTCCGTATGTCGGCGTCCCACATCATCTTACTGTGTAACGTTTCGTAAAATGATATATTGTGCGGAACTGCCAATAAAATCCGTTCCGACGCGCGCGTTATCTCGATCCTGTCGCCGTCGCCTATGCGGTAGGTCCTGTTGTCGACCGACAGCATGGCCTCGCCGTGGCGGGCATGCACCGTGAGCACGATCTTCGCCGAGTCGGGCACCACCACGGGCCTCATGCCGAAGTTGTGCGGCGCCAGAGGCGTAAGCAGCATGCAGGCGCACTCGGGAGCCACTATGGGGCCTCCGGCGCTGAGCGAATAGGCTGTCGACCCGGTGGGCGTGGCCACTATCACCCCGTCGCCGTTGTATTGCGCGACGGTCTGGCCGTCGACCAGCGCTTCGATCTTCACCGTGTTGGCCTCCAGACGCTGCGCCGCCACCTCGTTCAGCGCCAGCGCCGCGCCGCCCGCCTGACGTATTCCGCGCACTTCGAGCATCGTGCGCGGACGGGCCGTGAGCCGTCCCTGCGCTATGTCGTCGAAAAACGCAGCCACGCCGTCGCGCGTGGCCGAGGTGAGGAATCCGAGGTGGCCGAAATTGATTCCCGCCACGGGCACCGACTTGTCGCTCAGGCGGTGTATGCCCTCCAGCAGCGTGCCGTCGCCGCCGCAGCACACCATCACGCTCTCGGCCGGCTGCGGACCGGTGGCCGCACCGTATACCGCGCCGGCGGGAATCGGGCGTCCGAGCGTCCGCTCCACCGCCTCGGCGAACTCGCCGTTTATGGCGTAGTCGAACCCGTGGCTGTCGATGGCGTCGAAAAGACGTTCTATGTCGGCTGCGGCATGGGCTATCTGGGGGCGGGAAAAAAGTATGATTTTCATCCTCGGGTAGAAAAAAATAAGTAACTTTGTCGGAGCAAATATAGGTATTTTATGACAAAACTGAGTGTAAACATCAATAAGATTGCCGTTCTGCGCAATTCGCGCGGCGGCAATGTGCCCGATGTTGTACGCGCCGCACTCGATATCGAGCGTTTCGGGGGCGAGGGTATCACCGTGCATCCGCGTCCCGATGCGCGCCACATCCGCTATCAGGATGTTCGCGATCTGAAGGCCGTGATCTCCACCGAACTGAATATCGAGGGCAATCCCATTCCCGATTTCGTCGATCTGGTGCTGGAGGTGCGTCCCGCGCAGGTGACGCTGGTCCCCGATGCCGCCGATGCCATCACCTCCAACGCCGGCTGGGACACGGTCCGCAACCGCGGGTTCCTCACCTCGGTGTGCAGCCGTTTCAACGATGCCGGCATACGCACCTCGATATTCGTCGATCCCGTGCCCGAGATGGTCGAGGGCGCGCGCGAGTGCGGGGCGCAGCGCGTGGAGCTGTACACCGAGGCCTACGCCTCGGGCTATGCGGCCGACCGCGAACGCGCCGTGGCGCCCTACGTTGCGGCCGCCGAGGCTGCACGCCGCGCGGGGTTGGGATTGAACGGCGGGCACGACCTCAGTCTGGACAATCTGGCCTATTTCGTGCAGCGCATACCGTGGTGCGACGAGGTGTCGATCGGTCATGCGCTCATTGCCGACGCCCTCTATATGGGTCTTGAGAATACCGTGCGCCTGTACCGCCGCTGTCTCGGCGGAGGCGAGTAACCCGTGCAATCCGTTTTTGCGATGAAAGACACTCCGGCGCTCGCCAATCCCGTTTTCGAAAGGATCTCCCGCATAGTCGACGATATGGGCGTGGAGGCCTATGTCGTGGGCGGATATGTGCGCGACCACTATCTGCGCCGCCCCTCGACCGACATAGATGTGGTGGTGGTGGGCAGCGGCATCGACGTGGCCGAGGCCCTCGGGCGCGAGCTGCGGTCGAAAGTGTCGGTGTTCCGCACCTTCGGCACGGCCATGGTGCGTGCGTTCGGCGCCGAGGTCGAGTTCGTCGGCGCGCGCCGCGAGTCCTACTCCCGCGATTCGCGCAAGCCGGCCGTGGAGCCCGGTACGCTGGAGGACGACCAGCGCCGGCGCGATTTCACGATAAACGCCATGGCGTGGTGTCTCAACGGCGACCGTTTCGGCGAGCTGGTCGATCCGTTCGACGGTATGTACGATCTGGAGGACTGCATCATCCGCACTCCGTGCGATCCCAACGTGACCTTTTCCGACGATCCCCTGCGCATGATGCGCGCCGTGCGTTTCGCCTCGCAGTTGGGATTCGACATCGAGCCTGAGACGTTCGACGCCATCGCCCGCAACCGCGAACGCATAAGGATAGTCTCGCGCGAACGCATAGCCACCGAACTCAACAAGATAGTTCTGTCGCCCGTTCCCTCCATCGGTTTCGATCTGCTGGAGATGACGGGCCTGCTGGAGCTGATATTTCCCGAAATGCACCGTCTGGGCGGTGTGGAGCGCGTGGGGAACCATGCCCACAAGGACAACTTCCGCCATACGCTGAAGGTGCTCGACAACGTGGCCCGCAACAGCGGCGACCTGTGGCTGCGCTGGGCGGCCGTGCTGCACGACATAGCCAAGCCGCTGACGAAGGCCTACGACAAGCGCGTCGGCTGGACGTTCCACCAGCACGAGGTCCTCGGCTCGAAGATGGTGCCCGAGATATTCCGCCGACTGAAACTGCCGATGAACGAGCACATGAAGTTCGTGCGCAAGCTGGTCTATCTGCATCTGCGCCCCATAATTCTTTCGGAGGACATGGTGACCGACTCGGCCGTGCGGCGTCTGCTATTCGAGGCGGGCGACGACGTGGAGGCGCTGATGACTCTGTGCGAGGCCGACATAACATCGGGCATCGACGCCAAGGTGAAACGCTACATGGCCAATTTCGAACTGGTGCGCCGCAAGATGAAGGATCTGGAGGAGCGCGACCGCGTGCGCAACTTCCAGCCGCCCATTTCGGGCGACATAATAATGCGTTGCTACGGTCTTGCGCCGTGCAGCGTCATAGGCCGGATCAAGGAGGTGATAAAGAACGCCATTCTCGACGGCGAGATACGCAACGACTACGACGAGGCCTATTCGCTCATGGAGCGTCTGGCCGCCGGACACGGTCTGACCAAGGTGTGCGATGTGCCGCGGCCGGAACCGGCTGCCGGGGAGGAGTAGGACCTTCGGCGGTATGCGGTGCCGCGGTTCCTTGCCGGCCGTCCCGTCAGGTACGGCTGCGCCGCCTGACCTTTGTTGAATGTTTTTTGACTAAACTGCAAATACCCGACTTAATATGAAAAAGACTATTCTGACGAACATCTGCGTCCTGCTGCTCGCTGCGTGTGGCGGCGGCCGTGCCGACGTATACACTACGACAGCTTCGGGCGACCGTCTGTTCGAGCATTCCGAGGCGGCACTCCGGCCGGCGGCGGAGGCCGCGCCGTCGCAGTACCGTCTGGTGCTGAATCCCGAGGAGCGGTTGCAGCCCGTCTACGGCTTCGGCGCCGCCATAACCGGATCGACGTGCTACAACCTGCTGAAGATGACCGATGACGACCGCGAACGTCTGCTGCAGGAGTGCTTCTCGCCCGAGCGGATGAATTTCAGCTTCATACGCATATCCATCGGCGCGTCGGACTTCTCGCTCGACGAGTACACGTGCTGCGACCGCGAGGGCATCGAGTTCTTCGAACTGCACGAGTACGACCGCCGCGATCTGCTGCCCGTGCTGCACCGCATTCTGGAGATCAATCCCAAGGTGCGCATCGTGGGTTCGCCGTGGTCGTGTCCCAAGTGGATGAAGATCGGCTACGACAACGACGAGCCTCTGGACAGCTGGACCGACGGCCGTCTGAACCCGAAATATTATGCCGACTATGCCGAGTACTTCGTGCGCTGGATAGGCGAGATGGAGGCCGAGGGCATTCCAATATACGCCGTCACGGTGCAGAACGAGCCGCTTAACCGCGGCAACTCCATGTCGCTGTACATGGGCTGGGAGCAGCAGCGCGACTTCATCCGCGACCACCTCGGCCCGCAGTTCGAGAAGAACGGCATCGGCACCAAGATATGGCTTTTCGACCATAACTACAACTACGACAATATTCCCGACCAGCAGGACTATCCGCTTCACATCCTCGCCGATCCCGCGGCCGCGAAGTACATAGCCGGTACGGCATGGCACAACTACGGCGGCCGACCGTCGACGCTGGACGGCGTGCGCGAGGCATATCCCGACAAGGAGATATTCTTCACCGAAGCCTCGATCGGAACGTGGAACTACGATTTCGGCAAGTGTCTGGTCAACGACTTCGCCTCGATATTCCTCGGCACGCTTAACCGCGGCGGCCGCGGCGTGACGCTGTGGAATCTGGTGCTCGACGACAAGGGGGCGCCCAACCGTCCGAAGGGGTGCCGCACGTGTTACGGCGCGATAGAGATTCCGTCGGACAGCTATTCGTTCGATTCGCTGGTGCGCAAGAGTCATTATTACGACATAGCCCACTGTTCGAAGGTGGTCGATCCCGATGCCGTGCGCATAGGCGCTGCGGCCGGTCTGCCGCACGGAGTGGAGGCGGCGGCATTCGCCAATCCCGACGGCAGCTATGCCGTTGCGGCCGTCAATCCTACGGAGACGGAGCTTGCGGTGACGGTGACGGTGGCGGCGGTGGCCGCCTACGGGTTCGATCTCGTGCTACCGGCCCGTTCGGTGGTGTCGGCGCGCTGGAGCGAGTAGGACGGTGCCGTTCAGGAGGTGGATGGGCCGTATCGGGGCCGCATCCCTCCGGCAGTCGCTTGGAAAGGCGGCCGTTCTGGAAGGGGCGGCCGGCTACAGGTTCCGCGAATGCAAAACGGGCCTCTGTCCTTTTGGCAGAGGCCCGTTTTGCGGCGATGGCCGCGGCGGTGCCGGCGTTTATGCCTGCTTCTCTCCGGCGGCCTTGTCTTGGGCCGTCGCCTTCTCGAAACAGTGTCGGCACAGGGGTTCGTAGGTGTCCTTTTCGCCGAGCATCACCAGATTGCCGTTGCCGTTGAGGCGGTGCGAGTGGTTCGCCGGGTCGCCGCAACGCATGCAGATGGCGTGGACCTTGGTCACATATTCGGCCGTGGCCATCAGTGCCGGCATGGGGCCGAACGGTTTGCCCGTGTAGTCCATGTCGAGTCCGGCGACTATGACGCGTATGCCCTGCGAGGCCAGACTGCGGCACACGTCGACGATGCTGTCGTCGAAGAACTGCGCCTCGTCGATGCCTACCACGTCCACCCCGCCGGCCAGCAGCAGTATGTTCTGCGGCGAGTCCACCGGCGTCGAGCGTATGGAGTGGCCCTCGTGCGACACCACCTCCTCGCGTGAGTAGCGGGTGTCGATGCACGGCTTGAATATCTCGACCTTGAGGTTGGCGAATTCGGCGCGGCGCAGCCTGCGTATCAGCTCCTCGGTCTTGCCCGAGAACATCGAGCCGCAGACCACCTCGATCCACCCGCGGTGTTTGGGATTTTCCAGAAACATTTTCCTTGTCCGTCGTTTTTTGTCTTTCGCCCTGCGCGACCGATCAGCAGTCGTCGAGGCGTGTTATGTTCGCACCCAGTGCGTTCAGCCGGCCGTCGATGTCGCGGTAGCCGCGGTCGATCTGCTCGATGTTCTGTATGATGCTCACCCCCTCGGCGCTCATGGCGGCGATGAGAAGCGCCACGCCGGCGCGTATGTCGGGCGACGTCATTCTGGTGGCGCGCAGACGTATGCGGTGGTCGTGGCCTATGACTGTGGCGCGGTGCGGGTCGCACAGTATGATCTGTGCACCCATGTCGATGAGCTTGTCGACGAAGAACAGACGGCTCTCGAACATCTTCTGGTGGATGAGCACCGCACCCTTGGCCTGCGTGGCCACGACGAGGAATATCGACAGCAGGTCGGGCGTGAGTCCCGGCCACGGGGCGTCGGCTATGTTCATGATCGAGCCGTCGATGAAGCTCTCGATGCTGTAATGGTCCTGCTGCGGGATGTAGATGTCGTCGCCCCGTTGCTCGAACTGTATTCCCATGCGTGCGAACTGCGCGGGGATGATGCCCAGATTGTCATACGACACATCCTTGATGGTCAGCTCCGACTGCGTCATGGCCGCCATGCCGATGAAACTGCCCACCTCGATCATGTCGGGCAGCATCGTGTGTTCCGTGCCGCCCAGCTCGCGCACGCCCTCGATGGTGAGCAGGTTGGACGCGATGCCCGAGATGCGCGCGCCCATGCGGTTGAGCATGCGGCACAGCTGCTGCACGTAGGGTTCGCATGCGGCGTTGTAGATGGTCGTGGTGCCTTCGGCCAGCACCGCGGCCATGACTATGTTGGCCGTACCTGTCACCGACGCCTCGTCCAGCAACATGTAGCATCCGTGCAGGCGCTTCGCCTCCACCGAGAAGAACTCTTCGGCCTGATCGAAGTCGAACGATGCTCCCAGCTTCTGGAATCCGAGGAAGTGTGTGTCGAGCCTGCGGCGGCCTATCTTGTCGCCGCCGGGCTTGGGTATGTAACCCACGCCGAAGCGCGCCAGCAGCGGGCCGATCATCATCACCGAGCCGCGCAGACGGCGGCAGCGGCGGTGGTAGTCGTCGCTTCGCAGATAGTCGAGGTCGATTTGTCCGGCGCGGAACGCGTATGTGTCGTCGCCCAGACGCTCCACTTCGACTCCCATGGCGGCCAGCAGCTCGATGAGCTGCAGCACGTCGAGAATCTGCGGTACGTTGTGCACCACCACCCGTTCGGGCGTGAGCAGTGTCGCGCACAATATCTGCAATGCCTCGTTCTTGGCGCCCTGCGGCCTTATAGCACCATGAAGGCGTCTGCCTCCCTCTACTTTGAATACAGCCATACGGTAAATCTGCTTTTGGTTTGCGTAAATATAGCAATTTAATCTTTATCCGCCAAATCGGCGGCCTTTCCGCGCATAAGTCCGCGCGGCGGGCACGTATAAATTCTTGCGGCGGATGCACATATAATATTTGCGGGCGCACGTGCACGCAACGGCTGCCGCCGGCTGCGCGTTCCGTCCTGCATGCGCCTATTCTCCGTCGCCGAGCACGCGCCGCCACGCTCCGGGCACCGGCACCGACTGCCGGCTCACGGTGTCGAACACCACCATCACCGCACGGCTGCGGCTGCACTCCCCGTCGCCGCACATTATGCTCTGCGTCAGGGTCAGGCTCTTGTTGCCGATGCTCTCAACGCGGGTAATCACGCGCACCTCGTCGGTGAGCATTATCTGCCGGAAAAAGTCAGTGTGTACCGATACTGTCACCACGGGCACCGGGCTTATCTCGCCAGTGCGTTCCCATAGCGCGCGGAACAGATCGGTCTTGCCCTGATCGAAATACATCTGCTGGGCCACGTTGCTCACGTGCCCGAGCATGTCGGTGTCGAAGAAGCGTATCTGTATCGGGGTCGTTGCCGTCAGTGCCATCGTGTCACTTGCGTATTATGTTCACCTCGCCCCGCGGGCCGAACGCTATTATCGAGCTGGGCTTGCCTGTGGGATGTCCCTGAAAACGGGGGTTGACGACGAAGTCGACCCCGTCGACGATCTCGCGGCTCACATCCTTGAGTCCTTTCAGCGGCGTGGCCTCGCCCGAGATGTTGGCCGAGGTCGATACTATTGGTTTGCCGAAACGCCGCAGCAGCTGGCGGCAGAAGTCGTGGTCGGGAACGCGCACGCCGAGCGTGCCCTGCTCGGGGATGAGGTTGGGGGCCACGCCTACGGCGCCTTCCAGTATGAGCGTCAGCGGCTTGTCGGCCATCTCCATCACCTCGAAGGCTATGCCCGGGGCTTTGTTCACGTAGCGCACGATCATGTCGGCGTCGCGGCACAGCACTATCATCGCGTGCTTGTTCTGGCTGCGTTTGAGTGCGTAGACCCGCTCGACGGCCTTTTCGTCCGTCGCGTCGCAGCCTATTCCCCACACCGTGTCGGTGGGGTAGAGTATGATGCCTCCGTTTCGCAGCACTTCGACGGCTGCTTCTATCTCCTTTTCCATAATTGCGTTTGATTTGGTCGCAAATTTAGTCATTTTTCGCGATTATCGGACACATGGCCGGTCCGCCCCGCCCGGCAGCGGCTCACATCGGCGCCGGCAGCGGCCCGCACGGTCGGCCGGCAGCCTCCGGCTCATTCCGCGACATGCCGCCGGCCTACGTTTCTTTTGTGCCGAATATGCTGTCCGCGGCCGTGAATTTTGGCTCCGGAGGTTGCTCGGTGACAATTATTTTACTAATTTTGCGACCAGCAAGAAATAATAACGAAACATAAAACGCACTATGGGAAGAGCTTTTGAATATCGCAAAGCGAGAAAAATGAAGCGCTGGGGACACATGGCCCGCGTATTCACCAAAATCGGTAAGGAGATCGAAATAGCCGTCAAGGCCGGAGGCGCCGACCCGTCGGGAAATACTCGTCTGCGCATTCTGATACAGAATGCCAAGGCCGAGAACATGCCCAAGGAGAATATCGAACGCGCCATCAAGCGTGCCACCGACAAGGATGCCGCCGATTACAAGGAGGTGATCTACGAGGGATACGGCCCTCACGGAGTGGCTTTCCTCGTCGAGACCGCAACCGACAACACCAACCGCACGGTTGCCAGCGTGCGCATGTATTTCAACAAGTGCGGCGGTACGCTGGGCAACTCGGGCAGCGTGGCTTTCATGTTCGAGCACAAGTGCGTCTTCAAGTTCAAGCCTGCGGCCGAAGCCGATCTTGAGGAGATGGAGCTCGAGATGATCGATCTGGGCGTGGACGAGTTCTACCCCGAGGAGGAGGCCGTTACGGTCTATGCCCCCTACGAGTCGTTCGGCGCCATTCAGAAGTGGGTCGAGGACAACGGCTACGAGCTGATCTCGGGAGAGTCGGTGCGCATACCGACCGACACCAAGGAGCTCACGGCCGAGGAGCGCGAGTCGGTGGAGAAACTTCAGGAGAAACTGGAGGAGGACGACGATGTGGTAAACGTCTACACCACCATGCGCGAACCCGAGGAAGACGAGGAGTAGCGTCGCGCTATTTTATGTATGGGGAGCTAACAAGTCCCTGAATTTGAAAATCACCCCCGCCGGAATCTGTTCCGGCGGGGGGTGAAATCGTTAAAATAAGACTTGCTGATCATCTCTTCTTTTGTGATAAATTTATTCGGTTAGTCCACATATATGATTTGTGTTTGAGCGGGGATATACTTTGAGTCGCGATATTTCGTAATGCCGTTTATTGTCCATTCCTTTTTAATCGTTAGTGTTTTAAGCGTAGACATAGGTGCACATTTGAGCGGATAAAAAATGGTACTTCGCCCCAAATTGGTTTTCGATATATCGAGCGATGTCAACTTATTATTATAACACCACAATTGGGTCAACTCTGTATTCTTCGATAGATCGAGCGATGTCAACTGGTTATTAGAACAACTCAAGTAAGTCAACTCCGTAAAATATTCTATACCCTCCAATGACTTTATCCCTTGGATTTGAATGGACAACTCGGTAATCAACGACGCTTCGTATTTGGAGAATATTCCGTCGCCGTTTTTGTCGAAATTCTTGATGCAATATGCACGGAATATCTCGTCGGGGATAACCAACTCGCTGTCTCCCGACTGAACGATGCTGACGGTTATCGATGTCTTGTCGGGCAGCGTGATGAACTCTATCTCGCCTTCGCGGGTCGCGTCTGTGGTATTTTCGTCCACATTGAATGTAAAATCTGCCGTCACCGAACGGGTTTCAATGTGGCTTATCCATTCGACACCTTTTGTGATATAGTACGTTATATCGTTCGGTTTCGAGATATCGCTCGTAATTTTTATGTCGACTTTCTGCGCCATTGCATCTATCTTGTACAGATCGGAGTCGGAGTATAATAATGAGGGGCGTTTCTGCGTTACGGTTATCGTTTCCGACTTCTCGCCGCTGCGGACTATGATTGTTCCCGTACGTTCCTTGCCGTCGATATTTTTTTTGCCGTGAACGCAAGTACGGTGGTTGTCATTGCACGCGTGGCGGTCTGTTCAATCCAGTCGGCACGTATATCGACCTCGAATTCAATGTTGGCGCACACCTCTATTTCGAACTTCGATTCGCAGGCGTCCAATGTCCGTTTCGACGGCGATATAGTCAGGGCATCGCGCTGTTTCTGCGTCACGGCGATAGTGGCTTGCGTGTCGTCCGAATATATCTTTATATACCCCTCGCGGTCATCGGTCGTCTCATTGGTTTTGGTCGTTATCGTCAGTGTCACATCCCCCGCATTGCCCTCGACGGGAGATACCGACAGCCAGTCCGATGCAGCTCGGGTATCCGACACGGCAGCGCGCCACGGGGCTTTGGCCGTAAACTTAATGGTTGTCGTACCGCCCTCCTGTGCAACAGTGGGGTGTAAATCTTCTTCGTCGGGGATAACGATTTTTTCGCCGTCAACTCCTGAGTCGTCAGGATCGTTCTTGTCGTCATCGTCGGGTGCTGGTTGCTCCTGATGTTTCGGGTCATCGTTAGCTTCCGTCTCCTTTTTGCACGATATGCAGCACATGCCGCAAAGCAAAAGAATAAAAATAATCCGTCTCATTATCGAGCGTTTTATGCCACACGGCTCTTAATGCGGCGGTTGTTAAAATAAATGGAAAGTGTGGAGCTGATTTCGTTTATCTCCAAGAGGGTTGTGGCGAACCCGAATCAAATAAACGACGCAATACCCCACACCTGAATAGATATGGAGTATCACGGTGCGTATAGATACACCATGCCCATAGTCTAAACAAGAAATGAGTGCTGTTCGTTGTCCTCTTACATTTGAAAACTGCTACATTCTCACATAAGGACAAAAGCGAAAACACTTTCATCAAAATATGTCGCCCGGGATGCAACCCGAAGCAGTTACAAAGTTAGAAAATAATTTTCACATATGAACAACACTCGCTGCGGGATATTGCGGTGTGCATATTATGGTTTTCGTGGATATGAATGCGATGGCTTTTGTGCGATGTCTTTGTCGCAGCTCTTTCTGTACGTCGGGGTCGGTGCGTCGAGCGGCAGAGCCTGTCTTTGGACCGGATGAGTCTCTCGATAAAATCCGGAAGCCCGGCTATGTATGTGGCTTGTTTTTAATCTGTAACTTCGTCTTGGCCGCTCCGCCCTGGCAAAACGGCAAATAAAATTTGCTTTTGCGCCCGGCTTGTTCGTATCTTTGTGAAAATACTTAACCCGTCAGTTTATGAAACGATCGCTGTTCGGCGGCGCGTTGGCCGCCGTGTATGTTATTATCATCGCTTTTTTCGTATCGGGCTGCGGCCGTAGGCAGGCCGATGACCTTGCCTTGTGCGACGGATTCGTGCAGGCGCAGCCGGTGTGGGCCGAAGGTCGCGAGACCGAGAAGAACCTCACGCTCTCGTTCCGCGAGGTGATTGAGACCTCCCGTCCGCGCGAGGCACTCATCCGCATAGCCGCCTCGACCGATTACCGTCTGCGCGTGAACGGCGAGTTCGTGGCCCACGGACCCTGTGTCGCGGCTCATGACTTCTACCGTGTCGACTGCTACGATCTGAAACCCTATCTGCGTCGCGGCCGCAATGTGGTGACCGTCGAGGTGGCGGGTTACAACGAGCCGAGCTACTACCTGCTCGACCAGCCGTCGTTCCTTCAGGCCGAGGTGGAGATCGACGGCGGGTGCGTGGCGGCTACGGGCAGCGGGTTCGCGGCCTATGATCTGGGCCAGCGTGTGGCCGACGTGCCGCGTTTCAGCTTCCAGCGCCCTTTCACCGAGCGTTATGCCGTCGCCCCGTCGTTCGACGACTGGGCCGTTGCGGCCGACTGGGACGATGCCGGCGCTAACCGCGTGACGCTCGCCGTGCAGCCGGCCAAGGCGCTGCTGCCGCGCCGTGTTGCCTATCCCGACTACCGTGTTCACGATGCGGTTGCGCAGGGCGGCGGAATATACCGGTTCGGATGCAACAGCAGCGGATTTCTGGGCATGCGTGTCAAGGTCGAGGAGCCGGTGCGTCTGCGTGTGTCGTTCGACGAACTGCTCGGTGCCGACGGGCATGTGCATATCGAACGTCTGGGCTGTCAGGCATATATTATATATGATTTGCAGGAGGGCGAGTACACCCTTGAGAGTTTCGAGCCCTACACCATGCAGTTCGCCGAGGTCACCGTCGAGAGCGGCCGGTGCAGTGTCGGCCGCGTGTACATGCGCGATTACTGCAATGCCGATGTCCATCGCGCCACGTTCGCGTCGGACAACGCCAGTCTCGACCGTCTGTTCGAGACGGCCCGCGAGACGCATCGACAGAGTGCGCTGGACGTGTTCATGGACACCCCGTCGCGCGAGCGTGCCGGATGGCTGTGCGACAGCTATTTCTCGGCGCGCGTGGCCTTCGACCTGTCGGGCCACATCCGGATGGAGCGGAACTTCATCGAGAATTATCTCCTGCCCGAGCGTTTCAAGGACATCGACGAGGGCATGCTGCCCATGTGCTACCCGAGCGACCACCGTAATCGCAACTACATTCCCAACTGGGCCATGTGGTTCGTCGTCGAGCTCGAGGAGTACCTCGCCCGCAGCGGCGACCGCGAGACGGTCGACCGTGCCCGCCGGCGCGTTTACGATCTGGTGGAGTACTTCCGCCGCTATCTCAACGGCGACGGACTGCTCGAAAAGCTCGACAAGTGGGTCTTCGTCGAGTGGTCGGCGGCCAACGACTATGTGCAGGATGTGAACTATCCGTCGAACATGCTTTATGCCGGAATGCTCGATGCGGCGGCGCGTCTTTACGGCGATGCCGATCTGGCCGGGCAGGCGGAGCATGTGCGCGAGACTGTACGCGCGCAGGCCTACGACGGCCGTTTCTTCTGCGACAATGCTGTGCGCGGCAGCGACGGCGTGCTGCGCCGTACCGGCAACCACACCGAAGTGTGCCAGTACTACGCCTTCTTCTTCGGGGCGGCCACGCCGGAGCTCTATCCCGAACTGTGGGCGCGCATGCGCGACGAATTCGGCCCCGCGCGCAAGCTGAACGACGCCTATCCCGACGTTCCGTTCGCCAACGCCTTCATCGGCAACTATCTGCGGCTGGAGCTGCTTTCGCGCGAGGGGTTGTCGCGGCAGATCCTCGACGAGTCGATAGCCGAGTACCTCACCATGGCCGACCAGACCGGTACGCTGTGGGAGAACATGACCAGCGTGGCCAGCTGCAACCACGGTTTTGCCGCGCATATCGTGCATGTGCTCTACCGCGATGTGCTGGGCGTGTACGAGGTGTCGCCGGCCGAAAAGCGGGTGACGCTGCGTTTCACCGACTGCGGTCTGAAGCGCTGCAAGGGTTCGGTTCCGGTGGGTGACGGAGCCGTCGGCGTGGAGTGGACCTCCGACGGCCGCTCGCTCGACTGCCGTCTGTCGCTGCCCGAGGGATATACGTATGACCTGATTCCGACGTCGGTGGACGTGACGGTGAGATAGACGGCCCGCGAGGGTTCCCGCAAAACCGAAAAACTCCCGCAATCTCGGAAGATTGCGGGAGTTTTCAATTTCGTCCGGTGCGGTTCCTTACAGTTTGCGCAGCCAGATGTTGCGGAAGCTGATCGGCTCGCTGGGGTCGCCGTGGCTCTGCAGCTTGATGGGGCCGTCGCCGTGCTTCACCACGCGGGGATGGCCGATGTACTCGGTTGTGCCGCGGATGGTGAAGTTGTTGAGCAGCACGATGCCGTTCTGAATCACGGTGACCGTAGGATTCACGCGGTAGGTGCCGTCCTCGTTGAACACGGGCGCGTTGTAGATGATGTCGTAGACGTTCCACTCGCCGGGCTTGCGCATGGCGTTGGCCAGGGGGATCACCTGCTTGTAGACGCTGCCGGTCTGGCCGTTGGCATAGGTCTCGTTCTCGTAGCAGTCGAGAATCTGTATCTCATACTTGTTCTGGAGGAATATGCCGCTGTTGCCGCGTGCCTGACTCGATCCCGAGATGTTTTCGGGCACCTGCCACTCGATGTGGAGCTGGAAGCTGCCGAAGCTCTCGCGGGTCTGTATGTCGCCCTTCTTCTTGTTCACGGTGAACACTCCGTCGTGTACGTCCCACTCGGCGGGGCCTCCGTTGCTGCTGCTGGTCCAAGCGCTGAGGTCCTTGCCGTCGAACAGCACCACGGCGTCCGACGGAGCCGAGGCGGTCGCCTGATCGCCCGGTGTCACCACTTTGGGCTGCGGGGTCCAGAACTCGGTCATTCCCGGACGCATGCCTTCGGGTTTGGGATACTCTTTCTTCTCTTGTGCCGATGCGCTTGCCGCCACTGCGAGCATAAGCGCCGAAACGATGATTTGTTTTTTCATATTACAACTGTGTTTGGGTTTTGTGTCTAACGCTGTACAAAGATATGAAAAATGTGTGATTAATTTGTGCTCGCGCCTATGAAAACTAATCGGCCGACGGCGGCGGGCTGTCAATCTGTAAGCGTAACGGTGCCGGAAGGGAGGATGCGTCCGCCGATAAATATGCGGCCTTGCGCTCTGTTATTCGACGTATTCGGAATAAATATGCAGAAATTTTCGATTTTTATCGGCGCGACAGTAGTATTCTTAATAATTTTTATTAATTTTGCGAGGAATCTAATTATTACTTTTAACTCAACTGTTACTATGAACACGTCAGTAAAAGATTACGTCGAGCATTTCATGGCCGATGTCGTAGCGAAAAACCCCAACGAGCCCGAGTTCCATCAGGCCGTCCGCGAGGTTGTCGAGAGTGTGGCTCCCTATGTGCTGGAGAATCCGCAGCTCGTAAAGATGAAGGTGCTTGAGCGCATCGCCGAGCCCGAGCGCGTGGTGATGTTCCGCGTGCCGTGGGTCAACGACCGCGGCGAGATCATGATAAACAAAGGCTACCGTGTGCAGATGAACAGTGCCATAGGCCCCTACAAGGGCGGCATACGCTTCCATTCGAGCGTCAACCTCAGCATATTGAAATTCCTCGCTTTCGAGCAGACATTCAAGAACGCCCTCACCACTCTGCCTATGGGCGGCGGCAAGGGCGGTTCGGATTTCAGCCCCAAGGGCAAATCGGATATGGAGATCATGCGTTTCTGCCAGAGCTTCATGACCGAGCTGCAGCGTCACATAGGTCAGGACACCGACGTACCTGCGGGTGACATCGGCGTCGGCGGCCGCGAGGTGGGCTACATGTTCGGTCAGTACAAGCGTCTGCGCAACGAGTTCACCGGCACCCTCACCGGCAAGGGGCTCAGCTTCGGCGGCTCGCTGATCCGTCCCGAGGCCACGGGCTACGGCGCATGCTATTTCGGCGAGGCCATGCTGGCCACGCGCGGCGACTCGTACAAGGGCAAGGACGTGGTTATCTCGGGTTCGGGCAATGTCGCCCAGTACGCCGCCGAGAAGGCGCTGGCGCTGGGTGCGCGCGTGCTCACCATGTCCGATTCCAACGGCTACGTCTACGATCCCGACGGAATCGACGCCGACAAGCTGCAGTACGTGTTCGAACTGAAGAACATGCTCCGCGGCCGCATCCGCGAGTATGCCGAGAAATATCCTTCGGCGCAGTATTTCGAGGGCGAGCGTCCGTGGGGCGTGAAGTGCGACATAGCCATGCCGTGCGCCACGCAGAACGAGATCAACGGCGAGGATGCCGCCAAGCTGGTGGCCAACGGCTGCAAGTGCGTCGTCGAGGGTGCCAACATGCCCTCTACGCCCGAGGCCATCGAGGTGTTCCAGCAGGCGCGCATACTCTACTCGCCGGGCAAGGCCTCTAATGCCGGCGGTGTGGCCACTTCGGGACTTGAGATGACACAGAACTCGATGCGTCTGAAGTGGAGTGCCGAGGAGGTGGACGCCAAGCTGCACCAGATCATGACCAAGATCCACGCCGTGTGCGTCGAGTACGGAACCGAGCCCGACGGCTACATCAACTATGTCAAGGGTGCCAACATCGCCGGCTTCATGACCGTGGCCGACGCCATGCTCTCGCAGGGTATAGTTTAATGCGGGATTCCGCTGTCCTGCATGACGGGCCGTCCGATTGTCGGGCGGCCCGTTTTCCGCTGTGGTCCGTTGCTGGCGCCGTTTTCCGCTGGCGCCGTCGGTGCGCGGCTTCCTGTGACCTCCGGCCATGATGCTTTGCCGCCGGCCGTGTCCGGTCACCTCTTCTGATACACCCTCACGTAGTCGATCTGGTATTGTATCGGCAGTGCGTTGTCGTCTATCGGGCCGCCGTTGTCGCCGCCGAGCGCGAGATTCAGCAGTATGAACTGTTCGCTGTGGAACGGATTTATGCCCTCGCCGCGCCCTCCGGCATTTACCGTTCCGTCGAGCGGAGTCTCGTTCAGCAGCTCGCCGTCGAGATAGATGCGTATGGCCTGCTCGTCCCAGTCCATGCGCCACACATGGAATCTGTCGGCCCATCCGGGATCGTCGCCGGTGAAATGGCTGAACGGTATCTTGCGGTCGTTCCACACGGCCTCGCCCTGTTTGCGCCCGCCCCACGCCGTGTTGGCCAGAATGTGGGGAACGCCGTTTATGTGGTAGTATTCCATCACGTCTATCTCGCCGTTCTGCGGCCACGACAGCCGTGTGCCCAGCAGCCAGATGGCCGGCCACGCCCCGCGCGACACGGGTATCTTGGCCCTGACCTCCATGCGTCCGTAAAGGAATGCGAATCGTCCGCGCGTGTTTACCGACGACGAGGTGTAGTGCGCGTAGAGCGGTTTCTGATCCCATCGCGTGCCCTCGGGGTCGTATTCCGTGTTTATGCGTTTTTCGCGCCGGGCCTCGATCGTCAGCACTCCGCCGCGGCATACGGCGTTGTCGCGCTGGTAGAACTGTGCTTCGTGATTGCGCTCGAATCCCTCCTCGTAACCCCATTTCCGCGGATCGGGGCGGCCGTCGGTGTCGAACTCGTCGCTCCATACGAGCCGGTAGCCTTCGCTGCGGTAGGCGTTGGCGGCGCGGCCGCCGGTCTGTGCGTGCGCCGCGGCTGATGCGAGCAGCAGTATGGCTGCCGCTGATGCCGGTATTTTCATAGGCCGTGTTTTTTATTCTGACGCAAATTTAGTTAAACGCGGTGAAATTACTATCTTTGCGGCCGTAAATCGTCCGATTATGAAGTTGAGCTGGAAAGCCGGAACCATGATCTATCCGCTGCCTGCCGTGCTGGTCAGCTGCGGAGCCGTGCCCGAGGAGTACAATCTCCTGACGGTGGCATGGACGGGTACGGTGTGCACCTCGCCGCCGATGTGCTACATCTCGGTGAGGCCCGAGCGCCACTCCTACGACATCATAAAACGCTGCGGCGAGTTCGTCATCAATCTCACCACCGCGCGTATGGCCCGCGCCACCGACTGGTGCGGCGTGCGCTCGGGACGCGATTTCGACAAGTTCGCCGTCGCGGGACTTACGCCCGTCGCGGCGGCTGTGGTCGACGCTCCCGCCGTGGCTGAGGCTCCGGTGTCTATCGAGTGCCGTGTGCGCGAGATCATACCGCTCGGCTCGCACGACATGTTTCTGGCCGAGGTGGTCAATGTGCTCGTCGACGACCGGTATGTCGATCCGGCGAGCGGCCGTCTCGATCTGGAGCGTGCGCAGCTTATGGCCTATTGCCACGGCGAGTATTTCCGCCTTGGCGATGTTCTGGGCCATTTCGGATGGTCGGTGCGCAAACGCAATAAGCCGGTAACCGCCCGGCGCCCGGGCGAAATAAAGACCAAAAAGGGCCGGTAGGGCATGCTGTCGGCTGCCGTGTGCCGCATGGTGCGGAGTGTTTTTTCTGAGCCTTTGCCGCGCGTGCGTCATGTTGCCGTTCTGCGCCTCGTCGGCTGCGGAGTTGTCGCCGGCGGTGCGTGCGTGTCGCAGATTGGACGCGTAAATGTTTGGAAAACGGATATTTTTTGTTACTTTTGTAAAAATATACGCCCTTGAATTACAGAGGCTCGACCACGGAACCCGCAGGAAAACATAGGGGGGGGGTAGTCGTCTCAATGTCAGCGTGTTATGGCATATAAAAAACAGAGGGCTGGAACTGCCGCGCCGGCGGTGGGTCTGCACGGGGAGGAAAAAGAAACGGATAAATATATTTGAAATGAAGAAGGTAGCTACGTTGTTATTGTTGCTCGCGGCTTTTGCCACGGCGGGTCGTGCGCAGAGTAATCAGGAGCTTCTGGAGGCGTATCGTAACGGTACGTTGTCGCAGAGTCAGATCGACGCGATGAAAGCGAAAAATGAAAAAAAATCGCAAAACGTGCGTCGCACTCGCAGCGTGAACGCTGCGGGAGGTACTAACGGCGTTAACGACAGCCGTTCGGCTGTCGTTAACGCCGAAGATTTGACGAATATGCCCGACGACCCCCAAGGGGGATTGCTGGAATCGCGTGAGCGGCGCGATTCTATCGCGCCGCTCACGGACGCTCCGCGTCAGATATTCGGTCACGATCTTTTCACTAACAGCCGCCTTACGTTCGAACCCAACCTTAATATCGCCACCCCCGACAATTACGTGCTGGGCGCCGGCGACGAGGTTATAGTCGATCTGTGGGGCAATACGCAAACCACTTTGAGCGATACCGTCTCGCCCGACGGCAAGATCGTCATACAGGACGTGGGTCCGGTCACTCTGGCAGGACTTACCGTCGCCGAGGCCACACAGCGTCTGCGCGGCTCGCTGGCCGAGATCTACGAGGGTCTTTACGACGGATCGGTGCGTCTGAAGGTGTCGCTGGGCAGCATACGCAGCATACAGGTGAACATCGCCGGCGAGGTGGGCGCCTCGGGTACCTACACTCTCCCGTCGCTGGCTACGCTGTTCCATGCCCTTCATGTGGCGGGCGGCGTGAACCGTCTGGGTACGCTGCGAAATATCCGTGTCCACCGCGGCGGCAAACTCCTCTCCGAGATAGATGTTTACGACTACATACTGAACGGCAAGACCGATAAGGACATAGCCCTGCGCGACGGCGATCTGGTGGCCATAGACGCCTACGGCAAGCTGGTGGGGATTGCCGGCGAGGTCAAGCGTCCTATGTTCTATGAGATGAAGGATGCCGAGACTGTGGCCGATCTGGTGCGCTTTGCCGGAGGTTTCACCAGCGACGCCAACCGCGCCATGGTGGGCGTCACGCGGCGACAGGGCGGCGAGTACCGTTCGTTCACGGTTGAAAGCGGCAATTTCGACAGTTTCGTGCTTGAGGACGGCGATATGGTGTCGGTCGGCGGAGCTATCGACCGCTACGAGAACCGTGTGCAGATCGCTGGCGCCGTATTCCGCGAAGGCTACTATGCCATCGACGACAAGGTCGGCACCGTCAAGCAGCTCATCGAGCGTGCCGACGGCCTGCGCGACGACGCGTTCCGCACTCATGCGCTGCTCTACCGCGAGAAGCCCGACTGGACCATGGAGGTCGTGGCCGTCGACCTCGACGGACTCATGTCGGGCCGTACGGCCGACATAAGGCTGCGTCCCAACGACATGCTGGTCGTTCCGGCCGTGTCGGAGATGCAGGAGTCGTTCGACGTGACCATATTCGGTTCGGTTATCCATCCCGACACATATCCCTATGCCGAGAACATGACGGTCGAGGATCTTATCGTGACCGCCGGCGGTCTGATGGAGTCGGCCTCTACGGCCAACGTGATCGTCACGCGTCGCATAAAGGATCCCAAGAGCACGCACACGACCGACAATCTGTTCGAGACGTTCATCGTCGACATCAACGACGATCTGCATGCCGACGGCGGCGGATTCGTGCTCAAGCCGTTCGATCAGGTGTATGTGCGCCGCTCGCCGGTGTATATCTCGCAGAGCACTGTCGCTATACGCGGAGAGGTGTCTTTCGAAGGCTCCTATCCGCTCTCGCGCAGGAATATGCGCATATCCGATCTTGTCGCCATGGCCGGCAACGTCACGCCCGGAGCCTTCGTCGAGGGTGCTTTCCTGCTGCGCCGCATGACCGCCGAGGAGCTGACGCAGCGGAAGACGCTGAACAAGATGATCGAGTCGCAGAACAACCGCGGTTCGGCCGATTCGCTCTCGCTGGCCGGACTGGAACTCGAAACGGTGTATCCTGTGGGTATCGACCTCGCCAAGGCGCTGGCCGCTCCCGGTTCGGATGCCGATCTGGTGCTGCGCGACGGTGACGAGTTGTCGGTGCCCATCTACAACGGAACGGTCCGTGTGATGGGATCGGTGCTATATCCCAATGCCGTGACTTTCCACGAAGGCAAGAAACTGAAGTACTACGTGAAGTCTGCCGGCGGTTACGACAATTCGGCGCGCAAGAACCGTGCGTTCGTGATATATATGAACGGTATGGTCGATTCGGGCAATTCGGCCAAGATACGCCCGGGCTGCATCATCATCGTACCGGCCAAGCTGCCGTCTGAGCCGGTCAAGTGGAGCGAGGTCGTTGGACTCGTGTCGTCGGCCGCCTCTACCGCCGCCGTGGTGATCTCGGTGCTTAACCTTGCGAAATAAAAAATGTGAGAATTATGGAACAGAACCAGAATGATATATATGCCGGGGAGCAGGAGATAGATCTGATCGAGCTTGCATGCAAGATGTGGGTCAACCGCTCGCTCATACTTAAGATCGCGGGCGTGTTCGCGGTGCTCGGCCTGCTCGTTGCCGTCTTCAGCAAGAACGTGTACACGGCAAGCTGCGATTTGGTGCCGCAGTCGTCCAATTCGTCATCTTCGTCGAAGATGAGCTCGCTTGCCGCGCTTGCCGGAATCAATCTCAACCAGATGCAGGACGTGAAGACACTGTCGCCCTACGTCTACGAGAACATCGTTAACAGCACCACTTTCCGCAAGGAGCTGATGAATGTCGGACTCGATTACGAGAAGGCCGGCCGGCCCGTGAGTTTCCTCGAATACAACACCAGCGAGGAGTTCAACAAGGCGTCGGTCGGCGACTACATCGCCAAGTATACCATAGGACTGCCGTTCGTCATCCTGAACGCTATCCGCGGCGAGCAGCCCGAGCCCGATTACAGCGCTTTGGAGAACGGCGGCAGCGACGGTCCGCGTATCGAGACCCTTACCAAGGACGAGTACGAGTGCGGTCAGAAGCTGAGCCAGTGCCTCAGCATTTCGCTCGACGACAAGAAGGGATACATCACCATTACGGCCAACATGGCCGAACCGCTTGTTGCGGCCCAGCTGGCGCAGGCGGCGCTGACGCAGCTGCAGCGTTACATCACCGAGTTCAAGATCGAGAAGGTGCAGTCGAATCTCGATTTCGTGCAGGAGCGTTACGACGAGGCCAAGCGCGATTTCGAGGACGTGCAGGTGCGCCGCGCCAAGTTCCGCGATGCCAACCGCGGCATGTCGAAGCATCAGGCTCTGGTCGAGCAGGACAAACTCGACGCCGAGTATACGCTGGCGATGAACCTCTACGGCGAACTGGCCACGCAGCTTGAGCAGGCGAAGATCAACGTGAAGGAGACCATCCCCATACTTACGGTTGTTAACCCCGTCACCGTTCCCTACAAGAAGAGCAAGCCGCGCCGTTCCATGATACTCTTCGGTTTCGTGTTCCTCGGTATTGTGGCCGGAATGGGTGCCGTGCTCATGCTGCCCGTAGTGGGCGAGGTGGCCGGCAGCGAGCGGCTGAAGAATATGGTTAAAGAGTTTCCCGCCGAGCGTGGCGCGGATGCCGAATAGCCGATTTTCATCGACATTACAAATCTGACATGTTATGGAAAATCTGATATTCGTCGCGGCCCTGCCCGTATTCATAGCTTCGCTGGTGGTGTTCGTTGCCAGATACAGCATCCACCGTTCGGGAATCCTGCTGAAGTTGCGCAATCTGCTCGACAGCATCTGACCCGGTCCTGCGGCGGGGCGGTCTGTCCGTGAATTTTTTCGATAACCCTGCGTCATGGCCCGGACAGGTCCGGGCCATGACGATGCGGGAAAACAGTTGTTTTTAAGCGAATATCATCTATGCCTCGAATATCAGCAAGAGCCGTCGAGATGCCCGAGTCGCCCATCCGCAAACTCGTGCCTCTGGCCGATGCCGCCAAGAAGCGCGGCACGAAAATATACCATCTCAATATCGGCCAGCCCGATCTGCCTACGCCGCAGACGGGACTCGACGCGCTGAAGGGTATCGACCGCCGGGTGCTGGAATACAGTCCCAGCGACGGTTGCCTTTCGCTGCGCGAGAAACTGGTGGGGTACTACGACCAGTATCAGATAAAGCTCACACCCGACGACATAATCATCACCACCGGCGGATCGGAGGCGGTGCTGTTCGCCTTCATGTCGTGTCTGAATCCGGGCGACGAGATCATCGTGCCCGAGCCGGCCTATGCCAACTACATGGCTTTCGCCATATCGGCCGGCGCCGTTATCCGCACCGTGTCGACGTCGATCGAGGAGGGGTTCTCGCTGCCCAAGGTCGAGCAGTTCGAGGAGCTGATAAACGAGCGCACGCGCGGCATCCTGATCTGCAATCCCAACAACCCCACGGGTTACCTCTACACCCGCAAGGAGATGTACCGCATCCGCGACATGGTGAAGAAATACGATCTTTTCCTCTTTTCGGACGAGGTCTACCGCGAATTCATCTACACGGGCTCGCCTTACATTTCGGCCTGCCATCTCGAAGGCATCGAGCAGAACGTGGTGCTCATCGACTCGGTGTCGAAGCGCTATTCCGAGTGCGGAATACGCATCGGCGCACTGATTACCAAGAACCGCGTGCTGCGCGATGCGGTCATGAAGTTCTGTCAGGCGCGTCTGAGTCCGCCTCTGCTGGGCCAGATCGTGGCCGAGGCGTCGATCGACGCCCCGCGCTCGTACATGATACACACTTACGAGGAGTATATCGAACGCCGCAACTGCCTTATCGACGGCCTGAACCGTATTCCGGGCGTTTACTCGCCCATTCCCATGGGAGCGTTCTACACCGTGGCGCGTCTGCCCATCGACGACTGCGACCGCTTCTGCGCATGGTGCCTTTCCGATTTCGAATACGAGGGCGAGACCGTTATGATGGCCCCGGCCTCGGGCTTCTACACCGATCCCTCGAAAGGCCGCGACGAGGTGCGCATAGCCTACGTGCTGAACAAGGAGGACCTGCGCCGGGCATTGTTTATTCTGGGCAAGGCTCTTGAGGCCTACCCGGGACGTGTCGATATTTAGCCGTCTGTCATGATCTCCGTTGCCGACGATATCGTTTTGCGCATGTTGCGCGTCCGGCTCGCGGGCGGTGCGGCCGGGCGGTTTCTGCCGGAGCAGTATCCGGCGGGTATCGGGTGGTCCGCTGTCTATTCGTCGGCCGTGCGTGGAGGAGTCAGCGCCATGCTGTGGGACACTGTCGGCCGGCTCGGCGAAGGGGTGCGTCCCGGGCGGACGCTCCGTCTGCAGTGGGGTATTGGCGCCGACAACATAAGGGAGCGGTACAGACGGCAGCGTGCTGTCGTAACGGAGCTTGCGGATATGTGGGCCGCGGCCGGAATCGAAACCGTGTGCCTGAAAGGTCTGGCGTTGAGCGAACTGTATCCCGATCCCGAGGTGCGTGAGTGCGGCGATTTCGACTGCTGGCTCGGCGATGGATTCGCACTCGGCAACGAGGTGGCCATAGCCCACGGCGCGCGGTTCGATCCGCACGACTACCGCCATTCCCTGCTTATATATAAAGGTATGAAGGTCGAGAACCACCGTTTCTTCCTTGCCGTGCGCGGCAGCGGACGTCAAAAACGTCTTGAGCGCTATCTCCGCAGCATAGCCGGTTGCGGTCGCCGCGTGGGCGGGAGTGTCCTGCGTGCTCCGTCGCCGCAGTTTCATGCCTTGTTTCTGGCCTTGCATGCCCTGCATCATTTTCTGTATGAGGGCGTGCGCCTGCGCCATCTTTGCGACTGGATGTGTTTCGTCCGTGCCGAGCGCGACAATGTCGACTGGGCCGAGTTCAACGCCCGCTGCGACGAGGCTGGTGCGGCACGGTTCGTGGCCGCGCTGAATGCCGTCTGCGTGCGGCATCTGGGGCTGAACATCGACGGAACAGCTCTGCGTGCCGACGAACGTTTCGCCGGCCGCGTGCTGGCCGACACGCTGGGCGATTCGCGCCGTGTGTCGGGCATCGACGGGCTGTGGCGGCAGCGTATGGCCAAGGTCGGCAACATGCTGTCGCAGCGCTGGAAGTTCAGCGAGCTCTACGACCGCAATTTTTTGAGGTGTATGCTCGGCTCGGGCATGGGCATCATCGCCGATCCTCGTCCCGAAATATGAAACAAAAGAGTTCGAAACAATGAAAGGAATAGTATTGGCCGGCGGCAGCGGCACCAGATTGTACCCCGTGACGAAGGGGGTCAGCAAACAGCTGCTGCCCATCTACGACAAACCTATGGTCTATTACCCGATCTCGGTGCTTATGCTTGCCGGGATAAGGGAGATACTCGTCATCTCCACCCCGCAGGACCTGCCGGGTTTCCGCCGTCTGCTGGGCGACGGATCGGATTACGGCGTGAGGTTCGAGTATGCCGAACAGCCCTCTCCCGACGGTCTGGCACAGGCGTTCATCATCGGCGAGGAGTTCATCGGCGACGACTGCGTGTGCCTCGTTCTGGGCGATAACATCTTCCATGGCGCCGGACTCTCGCAGCTGCTGGGCGATGCCGTCCGCATGGCCGAGCAGCAGGGCAAGGCCACCGTCTTCGGCTACCGCGTCGACGACCCCGAGCGTTACGGCGTGGCCGAGTTCGACCGCGATGGCAACTGCCTCTCGATCGAGGAGAAGCCGCAGAACCCCAAGTCGGACTATGCCGTGGTGGGACTCTACTTCTACCCGAACAAGGTGGTCGGCGTGGCCAAGAGTATCGGGCCTTCGGCGCGCGGCGAGCTGGAGATCACGTCGGTCAACCAGCGGTTCCTGCGCGACGGCGAACTTAAGGTGCAGACGCTCCAGCGCGGCTTCGCATGGCTCGATACGGGCACCCACGACTCTCTGGCCGAGGCCTCGATCTTCGTTGAGGTGATCGAGAAGCGTCAGGGGCTTAAGATAGCGTGTCTGGAGGGCATAGCCTATCGTCAGGGCTGGATCACCGAGGAACATATGCGCCGTCTGGCGCAGCCCATGCTGCGTAACCAGTACGGCCGCTATCTGCTGAAAGTTATTGACGAAGTAAAACGAAATCAGTGATTATGAAAGTAATAAATACGGAGATCGAGGGCGTGGTCATCATCGAGCCCGATGTGTTCGGCGATGCCCGCGGCTATTTTTTCGAGAGCTGGTCGCAGGCCCGGTTCGACGAGGCCGTGCGCCGCGTGCGCTTCGTTCAGGACAACGAGAGCCGGTCGAGGTACGGCGTGGTGCGCGGACTGCATTACCAGAAGGGGCGTCATTCGCAGTCGAAACTCGTGCGCGTGGTCAGCGGACGCGTGCTCGACGTGGCGGTTGACATACGCGTGGGGTCGCCCACGTTCGGCCGTCATGTGGCAGTGGAGCTTACGGGCGACAACCGGCGCCAGCTGTTCATTCCCCGCGGTTTCGCACACGGTTTCGCCGTGCTGAGCGACGAGGCCCTGTTCCAGTACAAATGCGACAATCCCTATGCTCCGGCCGAGGAGGGAGCCATCGCGTGGAACGATCCGGCGATAGGCATCGACTGGCGCATACCGGCCGGCGACGTGCTGCTCTCGGCCAAGGATGCGGCTCATCCGCTGCTGGGCGATGCAGTCGGTCTGTTCGACTACAATACCGATTATTATGCAGAGTAAACGGATTCTGATAACCGGTGCCGACGGCCAGCTGGGCCGCGAAATGCGCCGTTTGGGCGAGGTGTCGCCCAATGAATACATCTTCACCGACGTGGCCGAGCTCGATATCACCGACGGCCCGGCCGTGGCCGCTTTCGTCGCCGGCCGCGGTGTGGATGTCATAGTCAACTGCGCGGCCTACACCAATGTCGACCGCGCCGAGGACGACGAGGCCGCGGCCGAGCGCATCAACGCCGATGCCGTCCGCAATCTGGCCGTCGCGGCCAAAGCCGTCGGCGCCACGCTGTTCCACATCTCGACCGACTATGTGTTCGGCTGCGACGGCAACACTCCGCGCCGCGAGGATATGCCGCTCGATCCGCTGGGCGCCTACGGCCGCACGAAGCTGCACGGCGAGCAGGCTATTGCCGAGGTGGGGTGCCGGGCCGTCGTTATCCGCACCTCGTGGCTCTATTCCGAGTACGGCGACAATTTCCTGAAGACCGTGCTGCGCCTGACGGGCGAGCGTCCCGTGCTGAACGTAGTGTTCGATCAGGTGGGCAGTCCCACCTATGCCGGCGATCTGGCCATAGCCCTATTCTCCATAATCGAGGGCGACCGCTATGCCGGCAACGAGGGCACCTACCACTTCTCGAACGAGGGCGTATGCTCGTGGTACGACTTCGCGGTCGAGATCGCGCGCGCCGCCGGACACAACGGCTGCGAGATACGTCCGTGCCACAGCGACGAGTTTCCCTCGAAGGTCGCGCGTCCCTCCTTCTCGGTGCTGGACAAGAGCAAGATCAAGGCCACCTTCGGCGTCGAGATCCCCCATTGGCGCGAGTCGATGATATATTGCATCAAGCGTCTGTCGCGGCAGCCGCTGTAACCTGAAACCCGATTGGAAATGAAACGGACCATTCTCGTCACCGGCGGAGCCGGTTTCATCGGCAGCCACGTGGTGCGTCTGCTTGTGAACAAATATCCCGACTACCGTGTCGTCAATCTCGACAAACTGACATACGCCGGCAACCTCGCCAACCTGAGCGATGTGGAGAACGCCCCCAACTACACCTTCGTCCGGGCCGACATCTGCGATTTCGACCGTATCCGCGAGGTGCTGCGCGAATATTCCGTCGACGGCATAATTCATCTCGCGGCCGAGAGTCATGTCGACCGTTCGATCCGCGATCCGTTCACCTTCGCGCGAACCAACGTGATGGGCACCCTGTCGCTTCTGCAGGCCGCGCGCGAGTACTGGAACGGCGACTGGGCCGGCAAGATGTTCTATCACATCTCTACCGACGAGGTCTACGGTGCGCTGGAGCTTACCTCCCC
>CAZFIN010000007.1:0-22941 GCA_964519525.1 uncultured Alistipes sp.
GTCACCCGACGAGAATGCCGCAAAGAAACGCGTAAGTTCTTCGGTTTCGCATCCGTAAATATGCGCCGGGCCCTTGGCTCCCAACTCGGCGACCCGCCTGTACATATCGCCCTTGTCGTTATTGCTCAAAACCAGATCCACACCCTCTATCCGCGCTATGTCATGCGGCCGCAGCTGGGCGTAACACCCCGTCACGGCAATGACGGCATCGGGATTGCGCCGGTGAAGCCTGCGTATGATGTTGCGGCACTTCTTGTCGGCATGCTCCGTGACCGAACAGCTGTTGATGATGCATATGTCGGCATCGTCGTTGACACCCACCCGCACGAAGCCGCCCTCCTCGAAGTGGCGGGCGATAGTGGAGCTCTCCGAAAAGTTGAGCTTGCAACCCAACGTATGAAAACTTACACGACGTTTTTCCATATTGCGACAATAAAACTATCGGAAAATACCGTGCGAAGTTATAAAAACTTGCCGGATTAGGAAAAAAGTTTTGACGCAATCCGATAATTAAAGTAAATTTGCGCACGTTTTAACCGAGGCCCTAAACAAGGCCTCCACCCCTGCGGAATGGATTTTTTTTACGACATAATGCGCTACGGCTATCTCGCCAACGCCCTGCTGGCAGCCGTTTTCGCCGGCATAACGTGCGGCATAGTCGGCACATATATTGTGTCGCGGCGTATGGTGTTCCTGTGCGGAGGCGTGACTCACGCCTCGTTCGGGGGACTCGGCATAGCGTTCTACCTCGGCGCCAACCCGATAGGCGGGGCCATGGTGTTCGCCGTGCTGTCGGCCATAGGAATAGAGTGGGCCAGCGACCGGGGTCGCATACGCGAGGATTCGGCCATAGGCATAATATGGTCGGTGGGAATGGCCGTCGGAGCGCTGTTCATGAGCCTGACACCCGGATACACCTCGGGCGATCTGTCGAGCTACATGTTCGGAAGCATCGTTACCGTCACCACGCGCGATGTGACCACGCTGGGCATCCTGACCCTGCTGTGCATGACGGGAGCGGCGCTGTGGTGGCGTCCGGTAATGTATCTGGCCTTCGACCGCGATTTCGCAGCGAGTCAGGGAATAGCCACACGCACCGTATCGTATGTCCTTACAATAATAGTGGCCGTCACCATCGTGCTGGCGATACGCATAATGGGCATCGTGCTGCTGCTGTCGCTGTTCACCATTCCGGCCGTCACGGCCAACGCCGTCACGAAATCCTATGCCGCCATAACGATGCTGTCGGCCGCAATAGCCACCGCCGGAGCCGTAGCCGGACTCATCATCAGCTACAACTGGGAGGTTCCGCCCGGAGCCAGCATAATATTCACTCTCACCGTGGCTCTCGTTGCGGTAAAACTGTTAACTTTGCGAAACAAAAAAACGCCGGATGCGACTCAAAACCATACATAGACTCGTGCTCAAGGCCTATCTCGGCCCTCTGTTGCTGACGTTCTGCATCGTCACGTTCGTGCTGATGATGAATTTCGTATGGCGCTATATCGACGAACTGGTGGGCAAGGGACTCGATGCCGGAGTAATCATCGAGCTGATCTGTTACGCCACCATCAACATGATCCCCATCGGTCTGCCTCTGGCCATGCTGCTGGCCGCCATCATGACCATGGGCAACATGGGCGAGAACTACGAGCTGCTGGCCATGAAATCGTCGGGCATGTCGCTCATGCGGATCATGAAACCGTTGATCATCGTGGTAGGCATGATCTCGATAGGCAGTTTCTTCGTCGTGAACAACCTCGTGCCTTACGCCAACAAGAAGATGACCAGCATCATCTACGACATACGCCGCCAGAAGCAGGTGCTGGAGTTTCAGGACGGGCTGTTTTTCAACGGCATAGACGACATGAGCATCCGCGTGGCGCATCAGGACCCGGCCACGGGTCTGCTGCACGACGTGCTCATCTACGACAACCGCACCGCCAACGGCAACATGACCACCACCATAGCCGAAACGGGTTACATCCGGCTGTCGGACGACAAGAAATACCTGCTCGTCACGCTCTACAACGGCGACAACTATCAGCAGACGCGCAACAATCAGTGGTTTTCGCACAACGAACTGCGCCACGACAAGTTCGACGTTCAGAATGTCAAGATAGCGATGGACGGATTCGATTTCCAGCGTACCGACAATTCCGGGTCGATAAGCGGATCGCAGACGAAAAACATCGTCGAGCTGCAACGCGACATAGACTCGCTCGACGTCACCGTATCGACCGCCACATCGAAATCATACGAGCCTCTGCTCAAGGACAATATCTTCAAGCGCGACATTCAGGTCCTGCAGCTTCCCGACTCGCTGCGCGAGGACAAGACCGGCTACCGCGACGCCTATCTGCTCGACTCGGTGCAAAAGATGACCGTGCGTCAGAGAAACGACCTGTGGAACAACGCCCGCACCGTGGCGCTCAACACCCGCAACTCCTTCTCATTCGACGAAACGTCGTCGAAAGAGGCGCTCAACCAGCTCTACCGCAGCAAGAACGACTGGCACCGCAAGCTGTCGCTGCCGGTGTCGGTACTCATATTCTTCCTCATCGGAGCGCCCCTCGGCGCGATCATCCGCAAAGGAGGACTCGGAACGCCGATAGTCATATCGGTAATTTTCTTCGTGATATATTACATAATCAGCCTGTCGGGCGAGAAGATGGCCAAGGAGGGCACGTGGAGTTCGCTCATGGGGATGTGGATATCCTCCATCGTGCTGACTCCGGTTGCGGTATATCTGCTTTTCAAGGCCACCAACGACTCGGCGCTGCTCGACACCGATTGGTATGCGGGCAAGCTCAAAAACATCGAAGGCCGTGTCGCGCCTGTATGGAACCGCATCCGGCGGCATCTGCCCGAACGCCTGTCGCCGGCCGCGAGGAAACAAAAAAAAACGATAAATAAATGACTGGAAAAGATCTGCGCATAATGTTCATGGGAACACCCGAATTCGCCGTGGCGTCACTCCGCCGGCTGGCTGGAGATGGTTATAATATCGTAGCTGTGGTGACGGCCCCCGACAAACCGGCCGGCCGCGGACAGAAACTGCACGAAAGCGACGTAAAAGCGGCCGCCCGCGAATTGGGATTGCCGATATTGCAGCCCGAAAAACTGAAGTCCGAAGAGTTCGTCGCCGCAATGCGCGACTTGCAGCCCGATCTGGGTATCGTCATAGCGTTCCGCATGCTTCCCGAGGTAATATGGAGCATGCCGCGGTTAGGCACATTCAATCTCCACGCGTCGCTCCTGCCGCAGTACCGCGGTGCGGCGCCGATAAACTGGGCCATCATCAACGGTGAGACCGAAACCGGCATAACAACGTTCCTGCTCAACCACGAGATCGACAAGGGCGCCATAATAGGTCAGCGCAAGGAATCCATACTCCCCGATGACAACATGGGGACTATGTACGAAAAACTGATGACGGCGGGATGCGACCTCGTGATCGACACCGTGGAGAGAATCGCCTCAGGCCAATACACTCCCGTCGAGCAGCAGCACATCGACGAATCGTCGCTGAAACCAGCCCCCAAAATATTCAAGGACGACTGCCGCATAGACTGGACATGGGACGGCCGCCGCATAGTCGATTTCGTACGCGGACTGTCACCTTATCCGGCGGCATGGACCCCGATGTTCCGCACCGGCGGGCAAGGCGATATCGCGGAAGCCGGATCGGCGAAAATATTCGAGGTGAAATTCCGTCCGGCAGACAATACGGGCAGAGGCGCGGGGAGCATCTCCAGCGACGGACGGACATATATGGATGTCGCATGCGCCGACGGTATAATAGAGATCAAATCCATGCAGCTGTCGGGAAAAAAGCGAATGGGAATGCGCGAATTGTTGGCCGGATTCAGAAATCCCGAGGAGTACAGATTCGGGAACCATACTGCGCTTCATGACTAACCGCTTGCGCCATACTGCGTGAGCCATGGACACGCAGTAGTTCCTACGCGGATTGTGTTACGTTCCGCCGCAAGAGTATGTTACGGGATTGCATCCGAAACGGGTCCCGAAAGTAGGGTACGGAAAAAGGCTGTCTAACGATTGTTTGGACAGCCTTTTTCTTATCGCGTTCCTGCACTGTTTCTCCCTCCGCCTTTCCCGGCGACAAGGACCGGTACCACATCCCACGCCTTCGCGAAGTAGGGCACTCCATAACCATTAAGTATTGTCGGACAACGAAGCCCGACCGCCGCTCCGAATGCTAAAACGCAATGATTCTAAATATATTTCGCGGTGGACTATTCAGTCTATTCCATCTCCCAGACTCCGCCGCGACCGAAGATGCCGTCGACCCATCCGTCCAGCGTGCGGGCACGCAGTCCCAGATCGAGCAGATTGAATCTGCGGCGTATATGACGGACGAACGGCACATCGGCGCGCATCCGTTCACGCGAGATGCCGACGTGTTCGGGAGCGGTGGGAGCCCCGACTGTGTGAAGGTAGCGGTACATCTCGTCGAAAGTATAACACTGCTCCTGCAGACTGCGTTTCAGTTCGGGCCAGTTGTCCTTGACGAGCTGCAGCTGACGGCGCACCTCGTCGCGGTCGTTGTACTTGGCCATGACCTCCGTCAGACCGAGTTCCGAGTAGGGTAGTCCGAGGAACAACTCCTCCGCCTCGCCACGCACCTCGTCGGCACTCTTCCATGCTGCCGCGCAGGCATCCACATCGAGTTTGGTGAAATCGGTGCCGTACATCTGATCGAACATGGCGCACATCATCAGCGTACCCACACTCACCTGAAATCCGTGCGAAGGAGTCACACCGTTATACGTATGGTTGCGCATGTTCCACAGGTGGCTGAACAGATGGTCGGTGCATGATGCCGGACGGCTCGAACGCGCCGCCTGCATGGCGAACCCGCTCAGCATGAGTCCTTCCACGAACGGCGCAATGGCCTCGGGACGCAACGCGGCCACACCCTCCGGATCGGACAGAGCCTCTTTAAGGCTGTCCTGAACGATATGCCACGCCACATCATGAATGGGCTCCACACCGAGGAAATCGGCTATCATCCACTCCGCGCCGGCCGGAATCTTCGCCGCCAGATCGGCATATCCCGCCGCCGTCATCTCGGCCGGAGCCTTCGCCATGACACCCACATCGGCCAGAATAGCACGCGGAGCCGGACACGTGAAGGTCTGCTTCATGTTCTTATAAGTGATCGACGCACCGAACGACGAATAGCCGTCGACCGAAGCCGCCGTAGCGACACACATATACGGACGGTTCTGATGATACGAGCACAGCTTGCACAGATCGTTTATCGTACCCGAACCCACCGCTACGGCAATGGCATCCGTAGCCGCCAGCTTCCCGTCGAGCATCTCGATGAACGTCCACTCGGCATGCAGATGGGGATCGGTGAATATGAACGGCTCGTCGCACTGAATACCCGCGGCCGACAAATGCGCCGCCACCGCCTCGCCGGCAGCACGCCACGTATTATCGTCGGCCACCACCAATGCACGTTTCCCGGGAAACTGCTCGGCGAACATCACCGGCACACGATCGAGTATATCGACACCGATCTCCAATGCCTCGGTATCGGTCGCCGCAGCCAGAGCGTCGGCGATTCGTTGGTTATTGTTCATAATAGAATTGGTTTTGTTTCGAAACAAAGATAACCAAAATATTCAGAACCGAATGTACCTCAATGTCAAAAAATGCGGCATTCGGCCGGCTACACAGCCTTTGCCGGTCGGTTCCGCCACGAAATACAAGACAAAAATCCCCGAAAACCTAAAAGATTTTCGGGGACACCAAAGTATTTCACCATGACAAGCCGCGCGAAACGCGCGACAGATCGGAATTATTTCTTAAAGTAGCCCGGATTCTGCTCAAGCAGGTTGTTCGAAGCCATTGAAGAGTCGGGAATCGGGAAACGGTTGAAATCCTTGTTGTTCGTAGCCTTGTGATCCCACCAGTCCTCGGTGACGTACATATCCCAGCGGATAAGGTCGGTACGGCGACGGCTCTCGCCGAGGAACTCAAGCATCCACTCGTCGGCCAGACGATACTTGTCCAGATTGGCTGCCGTAACAGGATTGGGATCCTTCTGGTCGGGGAAGTTACGCTTGCGAACCTCGTTGATCAGGTCGGCGGCATCCTTCTTGCGATCCATATTGTAGTAGCACTCGGCCAGCATGTAATAGATCTCGGCCAGACGGCACACGGGAGTCATGGCGGGGTATCTCATGCGCAGGTTATCGTAGTCCTTACCGTCGCAGGGAGGACATATCTTGAACAGACGGTAGAGCGAAGCCTCCTCACCGTTCTCGATGTTAGAGGGAGCACCAGCGAATTTCGAACGGTCGATCACATTGCCGTTAGCATCCAGCGGCTTTCCGTCCTCGGTCCAGTCAGCCACGCGCGGACGGCCGTCGTTAGCAAGACCGATCGCAAAACGGTAGCAGCAGTCATTCAGATAAACGATCTTGTCCTTATACTCGCGGCCGCCTTTAGATACCCAATCCGCCTCGGCACGCGAACTCTTATTCACCTGATAACCCATCAGGAACATACCGGTATACTTGCCGTTGCCCTCATAGGTATAAGGCTGCTTGCGCAGGTCGGTATCGTCGAACTTCTGCATCACGCGGCCAAGTTTCCAGTCGGCGTCGGTGTAGGGAGTACCGTCGGGACGGAACGAAGGCTGAATACCGGCACCGTTCCAAGAGCCGTATCCGGTACCGCCGAGATAGGTGTTGGTGTTGTAGCAGAACCACGTTTCGAACTGACCGGCGTTACAGCCTGCATAAGTTGCGTCGCTCGGTATACCGTAGATTATCTCGGGGCAGTTCTCGTTGCCGTATGCGAACACCTCGTTCCACGTCTTGCCCAACTCGTAGGGACCGTAGACTCCCGATATGATATCCTCGCATATCTTGGCACACTCGGCCCACATGGGCTGCTTCTTGCCCTGAGTGTAGGGAACGGCATTGAAATAGAGCTGGGCCAGCATTGCGGCACCCCATGCACGATGCACATAGCTCGTTTCGGTAGCTCCCAGCGTCTCCTTCTTGGGCAACTTGGGGATGTTGGTCTTCAGGATGTTCTCGATGAACTCGAAAGTCTCGACATCGGTCGAACGGGGTTTGATATCCTTGTCACCGTAATCGTAGAGAGGATAGCCGCCGAACATATCCAGACCGTCCTTGTAAAGATCGGCCACATACATGTTCAGCTGTGCCACCATCAGGTCCAGCTCCTCCTGTGATATGCCCACCTTGGCCAGATCGACGCGGGTGGTGATGTCCTCGATGGCATCCCATGCAAGTGCGACACCCATGCCGACACCGTAGAAGTTGCTGTAAAATACGCCCTCCGACGAAGGGAACACATGGTGGTGCTCGTTCTGGTGGGTACCGCCGTTGTACCAGTCGCCGTTACGGGTGGGAATACATATCTCGTCGGTTCCCAGCTCCATCACGTCGAAACGGTGACGGTCCGATGCCTTGTGCCATTTCCAGTGGGTGATGGGACGACAGTAACGCTGCCATACGGCATCCTTCGATGTAAAGAAAGTTTCGGGCACGACCTGCGAATAGTATTCGGGGTCGGTGTTGCATCCCGTCATGGCTGCCACGGTGACAGCAGAGAGCAACGATGCGCGCAATATGTTTTTTATAGCTTTCATAATGTTGTCTCAATTTAGAATGTAAGTTGAACACCAAGAATGTAAGTGCGGGTACGCGGATAGAAACTTGTGTTCCACCACTCAATACCGCCGGTGACACCGTTTACGTCCACCTCGGGATCCATTCCGTCATAGCCGGTGATCGTACAGAGGTTGTTGATGTTGGCATATATGCGCAGGCTCTTGATGAAGCTGTTGGTCTTCTGTGCCAGCGGCAGGGTATAACCGAGATTGAGTGCGTCGATCTTCACGAAAGTACCGTCCTGCAGGAAATAGTCGCAGAGCTTCTTCTCCACCCTGATATCCTTGTTCTTGGTATAGGCGCTGCGCAACAGGTTGATGCTGCCCTGATTGGTCAGACCGAAGTACATGTCCAGCGTGTTGTATACGTCGAAGTCGATCCAGCTGCGGATGTCCACGCCCAGATCCCAGTTGCGGAACTTCACGCGGTGGTTCCACGTAGCCATCACCTTGGGTACGTAGTTGCCGGTGTACTGCTTGTCGTCCGAAGAAGAGCTCTTCGACTGGATTATCTCGCCGTCCTTGTTGTATACGAGGAAGTCGCCCGTCTCGGTGTCGATGCCCGCACACTTGAGGATGTAGAACTGACCGATGGTGGTTCCCTCCTCCACACGCTTGGCGTTACCCGGAGAACCCGGAGCGGGGAAGCCGCTCTCCTCGAAGTAGGTCGAATCGCCGTAAAGGGTCTTCACCTGCGTCTTGTCGTGGCTGAGGATGATGTTGGTCGAATAGGTCCAGTCCTTGCTGCGTACGATGTCGGCACCGATCTCGAACTCCCAGCCGCGGTTTGTCATAGAACCGATGTTCTTCATCATGTTGGTGTTGGGGTAGGGCGGCTGCGAAACCTTCACCGAGTAGAGCATGTCGACCACCTTGCGGTTGTACCAGTCGAACTTACCGTAGAGTCTGTTATCGAAGAACGAGAAGTCGACACCGAAGTTCCATCCGTGCTGCTCCTCCCACTTCAGATCCTCGTTGAGGTTGATCGAGGGACCGTAAACGATGTTGTAGTTACCCGTGTTGGGCATCATGAAGTAACCGTCCGAACCGTAAGCCAGCGCACCGTAAGAGGTCGAGAAACTTGAGTTACCGGTAACACCGTAAGCGGCACGAACCTTGAGGTCGCTCACCCAGTCGGCATTCTCCATGAAGCTCTCGTCCGATATACGCCAACCGGCCGACAGCGACCAGAACGTACCCCAGCGGTTGTTCTTCATGAACTTCGAAGAAGACTCGCGGCGCAGCGAGGCGCTGACGATGTAACGGCTGTCATAGTCGTAGTTCACACGGCCGAAGTACGAGAAGAGCTTGGTGGTGACGTTCTTCGACGAGCTCATCGAGGCGTCGCCCTTCTTGAGGGCCTTACCTGAACCCATGTCCCAATACTTTATACCCTCTACCGTGAAGTCGTAGTTCGACATGCTGAAGCTCTCGCCGTTGCTCTCGTAGTAAGAGTAACCCAGCGTGGCGTTGAGGTTGTGCTTGTCCCACGAATGAACGTAGTTGGCATAGCCTTCAGCGTTGATGTTCTCGGTCTTCGAGAAGCCCAGATAAGCCGAACCGCTGTGCTTGGCCTCGACCATTTCGCGGTGCGATTTGAAAGTATAGGTGTGATTCTCCCACTGACGCAGCTCGTAACCCAGCGTCTGGTTGAACGTCAGACCGTCCACGGGCAGAATGTTGAGCTTGAAGCTGACCTCGGGCTTGAACCACTTGTCCAGACCGTAGTAGTCGCGCAGATTCGAATCGGCCAGAGTGTTATACTCCAGAGTCTCGTACAGCCACACGTTGTAGCCGGTCTCGCTGTCGGGATCGTATGCCGAACGGGTGGGGTTGTTGCGTATAGCCTGTGCGAAATCGGGAGTGCGGTTGTCACGCTTGGCCTGACGGTAGTCGGCCTTGGTGTTGATGTCCAGCCAGCCGTTCAGCGCGCGGAACGATGCGTTCATACGGCCCGCGATGTCGGTACGCGCGTCGTTGATCGCGATACCTTCGTTGTTGTTGTACTGGAACGTGGCATAGATCGAAGCCTTCTTGCTGTTGGCCTGCAGATTCACAGTGTGCTTGTGCGAGAAGTTGTTCTTGTTGAGAAGTGCGTCGTACCAGTCGAAATTCGAACCATAGTCGGTAGCACCCTCATTGGCACGCAGGGTAAGGTACTCTTCGGCACTGAGTACGTCGGGACGCTTCATGACCGTCTTGTGCGAGAACTCGCCCGTGTAGGTCAGCTGGAGCGTACCCTCGTCCATGCGATTGGCATTCTTGGTGGTGATGAGGATCACACCGCCCGCAGCACGCGAACCGTAGATGGCGCCGGCCGAGGCATCCTTCAGCACGTCGATCGACTGAATGTCCTCGGGAAGCACCGAACGGATATCGCCGCCCGGCATACCGTCGATCACGACCAGCGGGCCCTGACCGGCGTTCACCGAAGCCATACCGCGCAACTGCAGCGAGTTGCCCGAGTTGGGTGAATCGGTACCCGATATGGTGAGGTTACCCACCTTGCCGCGCAGAGCGTTGGCCACGCTGGCGTTACCGGCACCCGGCATAAGTTCGCCACCCGATATCGAAGATATGGCCGATGTCACCATCTTCTTCTCCATCGTACCGTATCCGACAACGACCACCTGATCGATCTCCGATACATGATCCTTAAGGGTAACGTCGATCTTGGTACGTGTGCCGACCTCGATCTCCTGCGGCTCGTAGCCGATGAACTCGAACACGAGCACATCTTTCGACGAAGCCGAAAGGACGAATTCGCCGTTACCGTCGGTGTTGGTACCCCTGAGGGTGTTCTTCACGGTCACCGACACACCGGCCAGCGGATTTCCAGACGAATCCTTGACCGTACCGGTTACTTTACCGGCCTGTTGAGCCGCCACGTCGGGTGCGAAGAATCCGCCCACGATCATGAACATGCTCACTAAGCTTAGTAAACAGTTTTTCATAAAGATTAAATTTAAGTTAATAAAAATTTAGGTTGTTCGCCGGACTTATCAGGGTCCGGTTTTTTCAACAGCCGCCATTCCATGCCGAAATAAGAACAGCGGCTATTACAAAGATATATAAAAATCCCCCCCCCCCTCCAAGAAAAAAATAACAAATCTTCAGATGAAACAGCATTTTTTTATCAACATCGCCGTTTCAGACGGCTGCAGGCGATATATTTTAAGAGCCCGGACACCCGGCCGCACGCATGGCCCGGCAATGCCCGGAGGCGGGCGTTACGGCAATTTCACCGTTCACAACGCACGACTCTCGCCGCATATTACACGATGCGCAGGAGTAGCATACAGCCATGACATCGCATCGCTACGAACCCCAAACAGCGAATACGCCGCAGTGCGGGCAGACGTGCGATCAACATATGCCGCATCGTACCGTCCGCCAATAATACACACGGCGTCCGTACGACCGACGCAATATGCAAACGGCTCCGCGACACAGCGGGAGGTCAGTTCTTTGCAGATTAATTTTAGCCTATATCACGCCGAAACGATTGTGACCGCAACAGCATATTCAGCATCATCAGGCTGCATATTTATGCAATAACCGGACAGAAAAAAAGCATATCCGGCCCAGTATGCGGAAACTGCCGACGGCGGCAATCATCGTGTTTCACCGGCTTCGGTCTGCCATCGTATGCAGCAAAGCCGGATCCGGCCGGCATCAACCCGCAGCCGTGGCAGCACTTATAAATCAGCCATTCCCCGACCGTAGAGGAAGGGAGAGGTAGGGTAGCCGCACATCCAACGGCAATCGCGGTATTTCGTTACAGACAAATCCGGACATGATAAGAAAAGGACAAGCCGCCGGCAAATTTCCGGCGGCTTGTCCCATATCCGTATTCCGGCCGACACCGATGCGGCTGACATGCAGTCTACTTGATAGTTCTTTCGATATAAGATGTGTAATCCTTCAGCACGGGCGTATACTCGTCATGCGCCATCAGCGGCGAAGAAATCATGAAATCGGCCGACGAGCGGTTGACGGCCGTAGGCACATTGTACAGCGTGGCCAGACGCAGCAGAGCCTTTACATCCACATCGTGCGGCTGCGCCGACATGGGGTCCCAGAAGAATATGAGCATGTCTATATCGCCGTTCGCAATCATCGACCCAAGCTGCTGGTCGCCGCCCAGCGGTCCCGACTTCAGCATGGTGACATCGAAACGCGAACTGGCGGCATCCTTATCACGCTGCGCCATAAGCGTCTCGGCCACAATGCGGCCTGTCGTTCCCGTACACACCAGCCGGTGAGCAATCAGTTTCTCCCAGTTCCACGCAACCCACTCCGCAAGATCGCACTTCATATTGTCATGCGCGACCAGCGCCACCGTTAATCTTTTCTCCATAATTCATCCTTGTTTCAGGGCCTTGCGGCCCGGTTTACACTATTCAATATACTCTTGTTCCGGTCGTAAAAATACGAAAAACACACGATCGTACCAGATCCGTGCCATTAAATAATTATTACCTTTCATTCCGGCTGCCGAATCCCGAACGGCAGGCAACCGGTCCACAGCGGAAACGGCAATAAAAAAGGAGCCGTAGCACCGCGGAGAAATTGACCTTGAAATTAGCGCGAGCGTCCGGACCGGACAATTCCTCAGCGGAGTTGAAGCTGAGGCCTGAAGAAAAACATCAAGTCCATAACTTGCTGAAATTCTCAGCAAAGTTATGGACGATGCGATACTCGCGAAAAGACGCTGTTACCGGGATAACTTTTCTATAACTGCGACTGCCTCTGCCTGATTTTCTTCCGTAGCTCCCACTTTTGCAAAGCGAACGATTCCTTTTTTATCCACGACAATAGTTAATGGAAATCCTTGCTTACGAACAAGAGCGACTAAATCGGATGCTTCCTGAAGATGGATCCATGTGAAATCGTGTCGTTCCACGATAGGAATAATTTCCTCTTTATTGTGGCGAGAAGCCGAAAGAAAAACGACATTCGGAAATTTTTCTTTCCACTCGGATAGTATTGGCATTTCCCGTCTGCAAGGTCCACATTCGGATTGCCAGATATTGATAACATATACTCTATCTTTCAGCCTGTCGTTATTCCAGACATTATTGTCTATGTCGGAATATTCAAATTCCACCAACGGTTCTCCGACCTCAGCACCTATTCCTTCATAAGTGGTTGCCGTCTTAGGTTTGCGTCCGTTGTAGTCGCGCAGCAATCGGTCCGCATACCTGACACGTTCAGCTGGAATAGCCTTTTCGATTATTGATTTTTCGACGACATAACCTTCGGGCAAATATACTCCTATAACCATCGCGCCGTCCGGATCCTTGAGAACGGCCATGGTTGAGCCACCGGGCGTAAATGATCTGGCAGGTACTGACTTATCGAAAAATAAGCCGTCTACGATTGCCGCAGCTTGTACGAGGGTGTCATTTGGCATTTGGGCATAGATACTCAAACTGCCGATCAATGAGAGAAACAGGGATATAAAGTATTTCATGCGATCGGATTTCATCTATTTACAAAGTTACGCATTTCAAGCGAGGTATCAAAGAAACACCGCTCGCTCCGGCACCATGAGCGCCGGCCCCGTCATCTTATCCGGCGAATTATCTCGCCCCCGTGACGTATGGCCTCCTCATTCTGCGGCAACATGCGCCAAGCACGCTCCGGCAGCGACTTTTTCAATCCAGCCATGACATTATCCATACCCACGATGGGCTTCACCTTGAGATAACCGCCCAATATCATGGTGTTGAACATCTTGGCCTGCCCCAGTCGGGCACACTCGGCCGCCGCGTCGATGGCATACACCTCTATGTCGGTACGCGTCGGCGCGTGCGTTATTCCATTGGTATCGTATATCAGCACACCGCCGCTCTTAACCTTGCTCTCGAACTTGTCCATCGACTGCTGGTTGAGTACTATCGCCGAATCGAACTCACCGGCGATAGGCGACGAAATCCGCCGGTCGGACAGTATGACCGTCACATTGGCCGTACCGCCGCGCATCTCGGGACCGTAAGACGGCATCCACGTAACCTCGCAACCCTGCATGACACCCGAGTATGCGAGTATCTTACCCATGGACAGCACACCCTGACCGCCGAAACCGGCTATTATCAATGTCTCTTTCATCATATCACAAATTTACTGATTCATCGCGGCAGTTCGGAACATTTGATATCGCCAAGCGGATAATAGGGTATCATGTTCTCCTCAAGCCATCTGTTCGAATCCACCGGCGACATTTTCCAGCCGCTGCTGCACGTTGCCACGACCTCCACCAGCGAATAGCCGTTGCCGGCGAGCGAATTCTCGAACGCCTTGCGTATGGCTTTCTTGCATTTGCGCGCATTGACCGGAGTATGTACGCTCTGACGGGTGATGTACGTGGCCCCGTCGAGGTGCACCAGCATCTCGGCTATCCGGTACGGGAACCCGTTCAGACGGCTGTCGCGGCCGTAAGGCGTCGTGGCCGTTTTCTGACCGAGCAGGGTAGTGGGCGACATCTGACCGCCCGTCATACCGTAAATGGCGTTGTTGATGAATATGGTGGCTATATTTTCGCCGCGCGCGGCGGCATGTATGGTCTCCCCCGTACCTATGGCCGCCAGATCGCCGTCGCCCTGATACGTGAACACCAGTTTTTGGGGATGCAGGCGTTTCACCGCGGTTGCGACGGCGCATGCGCGGCCGTGCGCGGCCTCGATCCAGTCAACATCCACATATTTGTAGGCGAATACCGAACAGCCCACCGGCGATACGGCTATGGCCGATTTCTCAAGTCCCATCTCGTCGATCACCTCGGCCACCAACTTATGCACCGTACCGTGACTGCATCCCGGACAATAGTGCATCACCTCGTCGGTAATCAGACGGGGCTTGGCGTAAACCATGTTCTCGGGTTTTATCTCCACTTCTGCCATAACTTCCTACTTTATAAAATTCTCCTTCAGCGCCGCAAGTGCCTCCTCCGGCGTAAACATCATGCCGCCCTGACGGCCGTAATGCGCCACCGGAGCCTTGCCGTCGACGGCAAGACGCACATCCTCGACCATCTGTCCGGCATTCAGCTCCACCGACAGAAAACCTTTCACGCCGCGTGCGGCCAAAGCGCCCAAAGGCCCGGCCGGGAACGGATACAGCGTAATAGGTCGCAGTAACCCGACCTTAAGTCCTTCGGCCCGCGCCAGTTCGACCGTAGCCGAACAAATGCGCGCCGACGATCCGAACGCCACCAGAACATAGTCGGCATCGTCGCACTCGACCGACTCCCATCGGGCCTCGGCGGCCTCGATAGCCCGGTACTTGTCGTTCAGACGCAGATTGATCTTCTCCATCACCTCCGACTGCATCTCCAGCGACGTGCATATATGCCGTTCACTGCGCGCACCCTTGCCGCAGCAGGCCCACGATCCGCATTCGGCCTCGATCTCGGCATCGGTACGACGCTCCTTCTGCGGCGCCAGCACCACCTTCTCCATCATCTGACCTATGGCGCCGTCGGCCAGAATCATGGCCGGATTGCGATACTTGAAAGCGAGTTCGAAACCTAGTCCGACGAAATCGTGCATCTCCTGCACCGAGGCCGGAGCCAGCACTATAAGATGAAAATCGCCGTGCGCGCCGCCCTTGCATGCCTGAAAATAATCGCCCTGCGAAGGCTGTATGGTTCCCAGACCCGGACCGCCGCGCTGGCAGTTCACTATAAGGCACGGCAACTCGCAGGCTGCAAGATAGCTCATTCCCTCGCTCATGAGACTGACGCCGGGACTCGACGACGAGGTCATGACACGTTTCCCCGTGGCGGCACCGCCGTAAACCATATTTATCGAAGCCAGTTCCGACTCGGCCTGAAGGACGACCATGCCCGTGGTCTCCCACGGTTTCAATTCCATGAGCGTCTCCATGACCTCCGACTGCGGCGTAATGGGGTATCCGAAATAACCGTCGCAGCCGCAACGCACGGCGGCATGGGCGATCACCTCGTTGCCCTTCATCAATCTCACCTCTCTCTCTGCCATATCCTATTCGAATTTTTGACGATATACGACGATACAACTGTCCGGACAAATCACTCCGCACGACGCGCATCCGGTGCATGCGTCCCGATCGGTCATCATCGCATAGCGATAGCCCTTGCCATTGACATCCGACGAAAAGCCCAGCACATTGCACGGGCACGAGGCTATACATACGCCGCATCCCTTACAATGCTCAATGTCAATAACAAGGCTTCCTTTTATCTTCGCCATAAATAATTCTCTTAACCTTTAATGTCCAAAATTTCTACAAAGATAGCGAATTTATTCGTATGATGAACCTCCGGCCGGCGATTAATTACCTCATCATGACCTGTAATTGCATAACAGCGACACAATATGCAATACCCGGCACGACACGGGCGACACGTCCCGACGCCTGCGAATCCCGGCCCGGACATAACGGCAGGGGCCGTTTTCGCTTCATGCGGCACACATGACATATCGCAATCGTAAAATGTTTTCGTTATGTACGTTTTTTGATTAATTTTGCCCTGTAACAAAAATTAAAGAACAACCGCACCATGAAAAACAGCCTTGTCATCACCGCCGCCGCAATAGCCATGCTCGCATCAGCATCGTGCCGACGCGCCACGGCGCCCGTATTCACATTCGAGAACTACGAACAGTCGTTCAACTCGAAGCAGCCGTTCTCCGTGCGCATGTCCTACATACGCATCGTAAACGCCGACAACAACGACATCCTGAAATCCATCGAGGAGTCGAACCGACGGAATTTCTTCGAGCTCGGCAGCACATTTCCCCGCACCATGCGAAAGGCATTCGACATGGCCGCGGCACAGTTCCGCAACGATAACAACTGCGACGACGAACGGGTCTCGCAGGGCGATTACCAGCTTACGGTCACATCCGACATCGACGTTTTCGACCGTACGCTGTCATATACGGTCAAAGGTTATGAATACACCGGGGGCGCCCACGGCATAAGCTGGACGAAAGGCCTCAACTACTCGCTCGAGACCGGAGAACTGCTGACACTCGACGACTACTTCACCGACCGGCAGAAAGCCGCGATTCCATCCGCACTCGTGAGTCTGCTTTGCTGGCAGAAAGGATTCAGCGCGACAGAGAGTGAAAAACTCGTCGAGATGGGGTACTACCTCGACGGCATAAAACCATCGGAGAATTTCCGCGCATCGGCCACCGGTATAACTTTCATATACAACCCGTATGAGATAGGTCCGTACTCGCTCGGCATAACAGAGATCGAGCTGCCTTACGCCATGATGGACCAGTTGCTGAAATAACCGCTAACGCGGCGTGACAATAATGGGGCGACCACCGACGACCGCCCCATTATTTCGCTATTCTTCGAAAGAGTGTATCACCACACCCGAACGCAACTTTGGTTCGAACCATGTCGTCTTCGGCGGCATGATGTTACCCGTATCGGCTATATCTATCAACTGCTGCATCGAAACCGGATAAAGCGCGAATGCCACTTTCATCTCGCCGCTGTCGACACGCTGCCTCAACTCACCGAGGCCGCGTATTCCTCCGACGAAATCTATACGCTTCGAAGTGCGCAGATCGGTTATGCCGAGAATACGGTCGAGCACCAGATTCGACAGCACCGTGACATCCAGCACACCTATGGGATCGCTGTCGTCGTAAGTGCCCTCCCTGGCCGTCAGGCTGTACCACTCGCCGTCGAGATACATGGCGAAGTTGTGCAGGGCGGCGGGAGTGTAGATCTCGCATCCTTTCTTCTCCACCACGAACGATTCGCCCAACCGGTCGAGCAGTTCGGCCGGAGTAAGACCGTTCAGGTCGCGGACGACGCGGTTGTAATCTATGATGCGCAACTGCGACGCGGGAAACGTGACGGCCAGAAAATAGCAGTACTCCTCATCACCCGTATGCGCCGGATTGTTGCGCATGCACTCCTGCCCGACACGCGCCGCAGCCGCGGTGCGGTGATGACCGTCAGCCACGTACAGAGCCGGAACCGAAGCGAACAGTTCGGTGATACGGCGGTTCTTGTCGGCATCGCGCACCACCCAGAAGTGATGGCCGAAGCCGTCGGCGGCGGTGAAGTCGTAATCGGGTTCGTTATGCTCCACCACATCGGCCACGATAGCGTCTATGCCGGCATTGTCGGGGTAGGTAAAGAACACAGGCTCGATATTGGCTTTCTGATTGCGGACGTGTATCATGCGGTCCTCCTCCTTGTCGGGCCGGGTAAGTTCATGCTTCTTTATCGCCCCCGAAAGATAGTCCTCGAAATGACAGCACATGGCTATGCCGTACTGCGTGCGTCCGTTCATCGTCTGCGCGTAGATATAGTAGTGCTCCTCCTCGTCCTGCACCAGCCATCCGCGCTGCTTCCATGCGCGGAAGTTCTCCATTGCCTTGTCATACACGGCCTGCGAATGTTCGTCGGCTATGGGATCGAAATCTATCTCGGCCTTGATTATATGCAGCAGCGACCGGTCGGTAGCCTCGGCTTTGGCCTCGGCCGAATTGAGAACGTCGTAAGGACGCGACGCCACCTCCGGAGCGAACTCCTTCGGAGGACGTATTCCGCAAAAAGGTTTTACTCTTACCATAACTCTATCTGTTGACTTGGAAACGGGCGTTGCCGTTCTCGATGAAATCCACAATCTGTCTTGCGGCGGCCAGACCCGCATTTATATTCGCCTCGGCCGTCTCGGCACCCATCTTCTTAGGTGTGGCGAAGAAACGGCTGCCGAACAACTCCGCCAGCTCGTCTTTCGCATCGGGAGCAATGTCGGTGACATACTTGAGATCGGGCCGCTCGGTCATGGCAGCCTTCAGTCCGTCCTCGTCTATCACCTCCTTGCGGGCGGTGTTGACGAGCGTGGCGCCCTTGGGCATTGACATGAGGAGCTTGTAACCGATCGACCTGCGCGTCTGCTCCGTGGCGGGGATATGCAGCGACAGATAATCAGCCGCAGCATACAGTTCCTCGATGGTGTCGACCTTGCGGACCCCGTCGTTCTCGAACATGGCGGTATCGGTGACGAACGGATCGAACGCCACCACGTTCATGCCAAGCGCCTTTGCCTTACGGCCGACCAGACGGCCCACGTTGCCGTAGGCGTGTATGCCCACCGTCTTGCCCTGAAGTTCCGATCCGGTGCCGGGGGCAAACCGGTTGCGGGCCATGTACACCATCATTCCTATCGCCAGTTCGGCCACCGCGTTGGAGTTCTGCCCCGGAGTATTCATCACCACCACGCCTTTAGCCGTGGCGGCGGCAAGATCCACATTGTCGTAACCGGCGCCGGCGCGGACCACGATCTTCAGCCTCTGGGCGGCCTCGATCACTTCGGCCGTGACCTTGTCGCTGCGCACGATAAGTCCGTCGGCATCGGCCACCGCAGCCAGAAGCTGCGACCTGTCGGTGTACTTCTCCAGCAGGGCCACCTCGTATCCGGCCTCGGCAAATATCTCCCTTATTCCGTCCACCGCCTTCTTCGCAAACGGTTTCTCGGTAGCTATCAGTATTTTCATCTTTTCAATCGTTGAAACGGACTCTATCACCTCCGTCGGTTCCCACATAAGCACGTCTCCGTTGAACGGATTGCGTCCGGTCGGAAGATTATAATGCAGTCCCATGGTCAATAATTCTGTTTACTTGTGCATGCTCTCGAACTCCTGCATGCAGGCCACCAGAGCCTCCACCGACTCCTTGGGGCATGCGTTATAGCATGAAGCGCGGAATCCGCCCACCAGACGGTGGCCCTTCACGCCCACCATGCCGCGCGACTTCGCGAACTCAAGGAACTCGGGTGCCAGCTCCTCGCGGCCCTCGCTCATCACGAAACAGATGTTCATCAGCGATCGATCCTCCTTCTCCACCGTACCGCGGAACAACGGGTTGCGGTCGATCTCGTCATAGAGCAGGGCGGCCTTCTCCTTGTTGCGGCGGTACATCTCATCCATGCCGCCGATAGATTTCATCCACTTCAGCGTCTCGCGCAGGACATAGATCGGGAACACGGGCGGGGTGTTGAACATCGAATCGTTCTCGACGTGCGTATTCACGTTCATCATCGTCGGCAGGGGACGCGCCACCTTATCGAGCATGTCGTCGCGGACGATAACGAACGTAACGCCGGCAGGCGCCAGGTTCTTCTGCGCGCCGCCGTAAATCAGGGCGTACTTCGATACGTCGACCGGCCGGCTCAGAATATCCGAACTCATGTCGGCTATCAACGGCACCGGCGAGTCGATGTCGGCCTTGTACTCGGTACCGTAAATGGTGTTATTGGTGCAGATATAAAGATAGTCGAGATCCGCAGGAATATCGAAATTCTTGGGTATGTAATTGAAATTGCGGTCCTCCGACGATGCCACGACCTGCACGTCGCCATAGAGTTTCGCCTCCTTTATAGCCTTTTTGGTCCATACGCCGGTATTGACATATCCTGCTTTCGAGGCGAGGAAATTGGCCGGCAGATGGAAGAACTGCGTGCTGGCTCCGCCGCCTACGAAGTATATCTTGTAGTTGTCGGGAATGCAGAGCAACTCTCTGAACAGACTCTTGGCCTCATCCAGCACACCTTCGAACTCCTTGGTGCGATGAGAGATCGAAAGCAACGAAAGTCCCGTACCGTCGAAATCAATAATGGCCTTTGCCGCAGCCTCCAGCACCACATCGGGAAGAATGGACGGACCGGCATTGAAATTATACTTCTTCATATTCGAAATTAATTAAGTGTTTATTCCGTTTGTTCTACAAAGTAACTTCAAAATTATGATTATTCAAAATTCCGGAACACATTTTTTCGGCCGATCCATAGCTTTTTTGAATAAAAATATGAAATTTATTTAGTTGTTAATAATTTTTAATAACAAAATATGCCATTCATCCGCTACCGACACGACAAACCGTAACCGGCGCCGGACGAAATATTTTTTTTGGAGAGAGAGGCGGCGGCAGGTGCTGTTCGGACAGAACGATGTGCAAAAATCATGTTTTTTAACAATCATCGAATCTTTTCGCCCGCCGCAGCGTCTTTATATACGGAAGCGCGTTTCCGCATAAGGAATTTAAATTTATGAAGCACGACATCGAAAACAACTGTCTGACCCGCATGACCGAGATCATGGAGCGGGAGAAGAACAACCTCTACCGATACGCCTGCTACCGGCTCGGCAATGCTGACGAGGCGGAAGACGTATTGCAGGATCTCTATCTGGCCATGCACGATAAAATCAGATCGCTGCAAAAAGCCGAGCATATGGGCAACTACATTTTCCGCAGCCTGTCGAATGCCTGCACATCCCGTCTGCGCAACCGGGGCCGCCGCCGCTTCGTCGACGAAACGGCATTGAACGGCCTGCCCGCCGACACCGAGGCACCGGACGGCTTCGAACACGAATTCATCCGTATCGACCGGATGCTGAATCTACTGCCGGCGGAACAGAGCGAAACGATACGGCTGCGCATACACGGCGGCCGGTCATTCGCCGAGATAGCCGCAATCACCGATGTGCCGGTCGCGACGGCAAAGTCGCGTTACAGGTACGGAATCGCAAAATTACGCGAATCATTCGCATCCAACGGATTATCAAATTGAACAAAAAAACGCAACGACACATGAAAAGGAATTTTTTTGAAGAAGACCGCGAGCTGTTCGACGGCAATGACACGACCTCGACAGAACGCATCATCGACAGTCTTACACCACGATTCGCCCCCGAGGCCAGATTCGATTTCCGGCCGGCCGAAAGACGCCGACGCATATTCTCCCCCCGGCGCGCGATACACCTGCTCGCGGCGGCTGCCGTACTGGCCATCGGCGTATTTCTGGGGCTGAACGGCGGCGGCAAAGCACACGCCGCCCAGAATATGGCGATAGTTGAACGCGCCTTTGCCGATCTGAACGCCTCGGAAAACATCCGTATCAGTTTCACCGCTCTGGTCAGAGAGTACCGCAAACCGAACAACCGCGAGATATACAAAATAGCCCCCGGCGGAGAACGCATAAGCGCCGTGGTCGTCATATCGCGCAAGAACGGCGACAACACAGTCCGCATAGAGTGGAACGACACGAAACATTCGACACAGATATTCGAGAACGACACATACCGTCTGCTGGAGAACGGCGAGGTCAAAGAGGAGATTCAAGGTAAAAAACGGCCGAAGTTCGAGGAACTTCTGGATCTCGAAAAAGTAAAGGCCGAATTCGGCGACGACATGAAAACCAAGGATAGCGGCGATCTGCTCGAAATGACCATAACGAAACAGAACCGAACCATTACGGCCGTATTCTCGAAACCGAAAGGCACGCTGCTGAAAGCCAGCATGGGGTGCGTATTAGACGGAACACGAACAACGCTCATCGAAATCGACCGGATCGAATACGGCATCTGACATCCGCAGACAACGCACTGCGCGGGGCCCTCGACCGCTTCGACGCATTCCGCCGTCAGGTTCGAAACGCACCACGACTCCGCTCCGTCAGCACGCGACTGGGCGGAGTTGCTTCATTTGTCTTTTCGAAATTTGTTTTACAACTCGGCGCGTATTATCTTTGCGTGGATTTTCAGGTTTGCCGCATCGTGGCAACATGCACAAAATCCACGGCTGGGATAAAATGTCTAAAGTCAGTTAACCATGATAAAATCCATGACGGGATTCGGCAAAAGCGAAGTGACGCTGCCGACCAAAAAAATAACGATCGAGATACGGTCGCTCAACTCAAAACAGCTGGACCTCGCTGTAAAACTTCCGGTGTTTTACCGTCCGCTCGAATACGATATGCGGAGCATCGCGGGCAACGCCATCAAACGCGGCAAGGCCGACGTCTCGCTCTCCGTCGAGAGTTCGGCGGTGCACTCTTCGGCCACGATAAACAAGGAACTGTTCCGCGAATACATGCGGCAGATAAACGACACGCTGTCATACACGGGCATCGACGCCGGCTACGACGCGCTGGTGCCTGCCATAATGCGCATGCCCGACGTGGTGTCGTCCGAATCCGAGAGTCTGTCCGAGGATGAGCGCGAGGCTGTCATGAACGCTCTGCGCGAGGCCCTCGACCGCTTCGACGCATTCCGCCGTCAGGAAGGCGCCACGCTCATAAACGATCTGCTGCACCGTATCGACAAGATCGAACAGTACCGCCGCGAAGTCGAACCGTACGAAAAGATGAGGTGCGAAACGATAAAGAACCGCATACGCGAAAATCTGTCGCAGCTGAAGATCGACGTGGACACCAACCGGCTGGAGCAGGAGATGATCTT
>CAZFIN010000007.1:22951-41081 GCA_964519525.1 uncultured Alistipes sp.
GAGGAGAAGGTGCGCCTCGACAACCACTGCCGTTATTTCCGCGAAGTGGCGGAATCGGAGGATACGGCGGGCCGCAAGCTCGGCTTCATCGCGCAGGAGATGGGCCGCGAGATAAACACGCTCGGATCGAAGGCCAACGAATCAAACATACAGATCCTCGTGGTCAAGATGAAGGACGAGCTGGAGAAGATAAAGGAACAGGTATTAAACATTCTATAACCGCATGGAACATACGGGCAAACTCGTGATCTTCTCAGCCCCGAGCGGCTCGGGCAAGACCACCATAGTGAAACGGTTGCTGGAGGCATTCCCGCAGTTCGAATTCTCGATTTCGGCCACATCGCGGCAGCCGCGCGGCATCGAACGCGACGGTGTCGACTATTTCTTCCTCACGCAGGAGGAGTTCCGGCGACGCGTCGAGGCCGGCGAGTTCATCGAATGGGAGGAGGTATACAACGGCACATGCTACGGCACCCTGCGGAGCGAGATGAACCGCATCTGGGACAAGGGCAACGTCATCATATTCGACGTGGACGTCATGGGCGGCATCAATCTCAAACGCATATTCGGCCACAACGCATGTTCGGTATTCATCATGCCGCCGTCGGTTGACGAACTGGAGCGCAGGCTCAACGGCCGCGGCACCGACTCGCCGGAGACGATAGCCAAACGAGTGGCCAAGGCAGGATTCGAAATATCGAAATCGGACGAATTCGACCATGTGGTAGTCAACGACGTTCTCGACGATGCCGTAGCCGAGACGCGCCGCATAATAGAACGTTTTCTCGAAGCATAAGAAGCGCATGGGTAAAAAGCGGATGATACTCTACTTCGGGTCGTTCAATCCCATCCACAAGGGACACACGGCCTTGGCCGAATATGCGGTCGACCGCGCCTTGGGCGACGAGGTGGCGATGATAGTCTCGCCGCAGAATCCGTTCAAGCAGAGCTGGACTCAGGCTCCGGAGATGGACCGCTTCAATATGGCCGAGATAGCATGCCGCAACACCCGTCACCCCGAACGCATAAGGCCGTCGGTAATAGAGTTTATGCTCGACAAACCGTCATACACGATCAACACGCTGCGCCATCTGTCGGAAAACTTCGGCCATGAAATGGATTTCGCGATACTGATGGGCGGCGACCTGATAAACCAGCTGCCCCAATGGCGCGAGGCCGAATGCATAACAGCCGGTTACGACATCTACGTATATCCGCGGCCCGGCGTGGCGATAGAGTTCACCACCGCCCGCACCGTCATACTCGAAGACGCGCCGCAGCACACATGTTCGTCGACGCAGATACGCGACGCGCTGGAGCGCGGCGAGGATGTGTCGGACTTGGTCGACGGCGAAGTGCTGCAATACATCCGCGAACACGGACTGTGGACCCCGGCCCGCAAGATAGCCGGCCTCACTGCTGCTATCGGCAGCTCGCCCGGGAATGCCGAGCTCTATGTCGAACGCGGGAAATGTCATTTCCGCCGCAACGAGTGGGGCAATGCCATCAACGACTTCAGACGCGCCTGCGAGATCGACCCTGACAATACCGAGGCACGGCAGTTCATCGAGATGGCGCAGGAGATTCTGGAGTTCCGCTACAAGGACATTTACAACCCATGAGAACCGATATGATCGAAATAGACGACAAAATAGTAAGCACCGACATTCTGCGCGAATGTTTCTCGTGCGATCTCGGACGATGCAAGGGCATCTGCTGCGTCGAAGGTGACGCCGGCGCACCGTTGGAGATGGACGAGGTTGACACGCTCGAAACGGAATATCCGAACTACGCCCCCTACATGACCGAGGAGGGACGCCGCGAGGTGGAGCGTCAGGGCTTCATGGTGGTCGACAGCGACGGCGACTACACCACGCCGCTGGTGCGCGGGGCCGAATGCGCATACTCGTTCACCGAAAACGGCATCACGTTCTGCGCCATAGAACGCGCCTACCGCGAAGGTCGATGCGGATTCATAAAACCCGTATCGTGCCATCTCTATCCCATACGGGTCGTACGGTTCTCGAACGGCAGCTACGGCCTCAACTATCACCGCTGGCACGTATGCCGCACGGCCGCAGAGTGCGGCCGCAAAACAGGAACACCCCTGTACAAATCGCTGCGCGAACCTATAATACGGCGTTTCGGCGAAGAGTTCTACAAGGCTCTGGAGTGCGCCGACGAACTGTTGCGCGAACAGAACGGAACGTCCATGACACGACGATGAAAAAACTGAAACGAAATATGAATCTACACCAAACTTTGCTTATAGGCATGCTCCTCTGCGCCGGCAATCTCGCGGCTCAGGAAATAACCGCTACCGGACAGGACTCGCTTGCCTCGAAACCCGACTCGCTCCGCAAGGATACCACCGCCCACGATGTCGTCGTCGTACGCCGTGTACCGCTCGAATCGGGTCCGGCGCTGGACGAGAACGTACTCGTCGTCGACACCATTCCGTCGTCGAGCGACGGACTGAGCATAGTCCTCTTCAACGACAACACGTGGCGCTACGTGCGCAACCGCAATTTCGAGGCGGTGGACAACACCGTATTCACGGCCGACTGGGACACCACCAAGCTGCAACCGTACGGCACGGCACTGAAAGATCTGCCAATCTCGCTTGTGATAGACCTTGTCGACTCGCTCAAGAACTACCACTATCCCCACATGGGCCGAGTCACATCGAAATACGGTCCCCGCCGCCGCGGCATCCATCAGGGCACCGACATCGGGCTGAAAGTGGGCGACCCCATATACGCCACATTCGACGGCCGCGTCCGCCTCACCCAGCACTATCGCGGAGGCTACGGCAACCTCATCGTACTGCGCCACGACAACGGATTGGAAACATTCTACGGCCATCTGTCACAGATTCTCGTCAAGCCCGACCAGTGGGTGGCGGCAGGTCAGGTGATAGGCTACGGAGGCAACACCGGCCGCAGCACCGGACCCCATCTACATTTCGAGGTGCGCTACAAGGGCCAGTCGTTCGATGCCGAACGTCTTATCGACTTCGCCACCGGCACGCTGCGCCGTGAGACTTTCCTGCTCAAACGCAGTTATTTCAGTCCGTACTCGAAGTTCACGCAGGATTTCGACGAGGAGATACAGAGCGACGAGGAGGACAAGAAGATAGCCGCCGAGGCCGCAGCCGTGAAATACCACATCGTCAAGAGCGGCGACACGTTGGGGCGCATAGCCATCAACAACCACACGACGGTGAAGAAGTTATGCCAGCTCAACGGCATAAAGGAGACCGCGGTACTGCGCATAGGCCAGCGCATACGCGTAAGATAGAACCGTTTGTCGCGCCGGCCCCGGCAGGTACACCGGACCGTCGTCATAGGCGAACCCGCCTTGCATGACGACGGGGTTTCACCAAGCGGCCACGATAGCCGGCATGCGAACGCAAACAGACGAATTCACCCCGCCTGCAATAATTGCAGACGGGGTGAATCGCAAACGGGGCAATACACGCCCCCTAAACATGTCTTCTACCGGAAGGAGAAGCGGCACGACTCTCCGGCCAGATCGTCCTGACGGCAGCGCCACTGCACCGGCGGGTTCTGCACCGGTTCAGGCCACCAGAATCCCTTCGACGAGAATTCAATCGTAGCGCCTTCGGCATCGACGTGCATGACGGCGAAACCGATATCGCCGTAGAATGTGGACGGCAGTTCCACGATCGGTAGCATCCTCTCGGGATTTCTCGGGCGCATTATGCGCACCTTCTTATCCCACACATGATTATGTCCGTTTATGTAACCCACGACATTATGTGATCCCGTTATCAGCTCCACAACCTGCGGCAGTTCGCCGAGAGGATGGTGCGCCCCGATGATAACCGGTTTCGAGCTATTCGTCACAAAGCCTTTCAGCCACTCCAGCTGAGCGGCATCTATCTCGCCCGACACCTTCGTCGACTGCCGCGGAGCAAGTCCGGGATTTTCGGCAAGCGAGTCAAGAAGCACCAGATCGACGAAAGGCAGCTCTACGACCGACACAACACGGTCCGTCACTTTCGTCGTATGCCGGTAATCGGGAAACACGCTGAAGAACCCGGCCCTTCTGTCATGGTTTCCCATTCCAAGCGTAATGACGATTCCGGCATCCTCCAGAGGCCGCAGAAGCTCGGCCGCATAGCGATAGTCGTCTTCCAGACCGTAATCCCAAGCCACGTCGCCGAACACTACCACATTCGCCGGCAGCGGCCGCATGGCGAGAATCTCCTTCACGCGCTGGGCCAGACAAACGGGATTGTTCGGATAATGAAGCGATTTCCCGTCCTTCAGTTCTCCGCATATATGAATATCGGACAACAGAACCACCGTCGAGGGATCGGGTCGCTTCGACCGGTGCGCCACGACAGCATCGGCCGCTCCGCACAGCGCGGCAGCCCTTGCGGCCGGCAGAAAGGCCGTACCGCCCAATGCCGCCATAACGCCTATAAACTCTTTCCTATCCATAAAATAAATTTGTAACTCAATGTATTTAAAACTGTTTCATTCCGACTACGGTGTGCGGCGTCAATACTCGCGCGGCCCGAATATAGTCGACCCGATGCGTACCTCCGTAGCGCCGCATTCGACAGCGATAGGGTAGTCGTCCGACATACCCATGGACAACGTGTCGAATTCCGGTCCGAAGAACTCCGCCAAAGAACGTCTGTACTCCGCCAGACGCATGAAGTCGCGGCGTATGACCGTTTCGTCATCGGTATTGGTAGCCATTCCCATAATGCCGCGAATGCGGATGTTAGGGTAGGCCGCGAACCCGCCGCCGCGCACGAAAGCCTCCAGTTCGCCGTAATCCCATCCCGACTTGGTCGCCTCGTCCGCCACATGTATCTCCAGCAGACAATCTATCGTGCGGCCGTTTTTGGCGGCTTCCCGGTCAATCACGGCGGCAAGACGCTCGCTGTCGAGCGATTCGATGACCGACACGAACGGAGCTATGTATTTCACCTTGTTGGTTTGCAGATGGCCTATCATGTGCCACTCTATATCGTGCGGCAGTACGGCATACTTCTCCTTCAGCTCCTGCGGACGGTTCTCGCCGAAAACCCGTTGTCCGGCGTCGTAGGCTTCGCGTATCGCCTCGGCCGGATGATATTTCGACACGGCCGTCAGCACGACCCCCTCGGGCAAATCAGCACGCAACTCCCTTATTTTATTCTCAACAGACATAAGAAATATTTTACACACCCCAAAATTACACATTTTTTTCCAATCCCCGGCAAAACCGCCGCGACGCATAACATCATGCTCCGGCACAAAGAAAAAGGCTGCGCAGTTGCGCAGCCCCGAACATACTCACGTACCACTCTACCTGACCATCAGTATCTGCTCCACTTCAGCCGGTACGGCGCACAGCTCCTCGCAAACGCCGTCCGCAAGACTGAACCCGACGACCTCACGCGCACCATCGCGCACGACGAGCATGAACAGCCGTCCGTTCTCCGCATCCGGAGTGCAGGACAAAGTACGGTAGGGCACCTCGCCGACAACCGGTCTCTCACCGTCCGGCGCCGGCCCGTCGTAAGAAGAGAAGTCACGGATGACGGTCCAATCACCCGACACCATGACCATATAGACTTCTTTGCCGAATGACACCGGAAAAACATCGTCGGCGCCGTCCAGATAAAACGCCAGCCGCCACCGTCTCGCACTGATATTAATAATCGCCAGCGCCAGACGGTCCGTTCCGTCCCCAGTCCCGACAATCAGTTCCGCCGCAACGCACCCGTCGGATATATACACGAACGGATCGCCCTTGAACCGCACGGTCCGGACATCCTCGGGAATGTTCACGGCTGTGAAATAATATACCGACTGTCCTATGTTCCGGGTAGCCATTCTGTAATCGGCGATCTTCATTCTTCGCTCATCGTCCATGCTCATCAGCACGGGCGACGGCGCCCACATGCCTATGATACATCCCGACAGATCATCGTCGCACTCTATCGCAATACGCCTGCGCATGGTCAGATCGTATCCCGAAGCCGTCGTTCCCGCATCGGAGCGCTCCATGCCGAACACCCGGTTGGTTCCGGCCCATGTAACCGCGCCGTCCATCGCATGATCGACGACGGCCACCGTCGAAAGCCCGCCCGCAGACACGTCGATCTCATTTATGACGAAGTGCCCCGAAGCATTACGCCCCATACCGTACAACGATGCCGACACAGGCGGCAGTCCGTCCGATACGGCGATTGACCCGAGCACCATGAACTCACCACTGCGAAACAACAGCACCTCCACCTCGCCGGCCGGATAACCCGACGGCATGATAAACGAGATGGAACCGCTGCTGCGCCCTACGATCTCCGCCCGCTGAACGGTAGGCAGCTGCGTCGCGGGGTCGACGCGGCGGATCATGATGTCGTCGTCCGTCACGAATCCCGCGGCACGCACAGTCACCTCGTCCCCCGCATCGAACCGCCCGCCGGGCATCACCACATCGCTGACGAACGGCGCCTCGGACGTCAGCGTACGTTCCCAGCATGCCGACAATAACGCGCATGCGGCGAACAATACAATTACTTTTTTCATAAAACAATGATTATCAGCATACCACCTGATAGGGGGGGGGTATTCGCCCTGAACGGCAAAGACTGCCATACGGCACAAATATAGCAAAAAACCTATATTCCGGCAACCGGCCGACAATAAAATGCAACCTACCGACGCGCCGACCTATACAGGTAGTTGTAGCGTCCGGAAGGCGCGGCGTCGCCGCTCACCCAGAAATCGGATATGTCACCGTCGTGCTGCGAGTTATCGACCCACTTGAACTCCATCTCGAAATCCGCTCCGCGCTCAAGCCCGAGTACCCGCCGCGGGATGCGAAGTTCCATAGCCCGTCCCCCGACGCGGAAATCGGCTTCGCCGGCACGTTCCCACACCCATCCGCCGCCGTTACGCTCGACAACGGCACGTCCGCGCGGCGAAACGCGGTTAACGACAAAGTCATATCCCTCCCAGCCGGTAGCGTGATCACGGTCGATGTCGATGAACAGCCTCATCCACGCACCGCCGTCAGGCTGGGTTATCGTATCGGCGCACTCCACGTAAAAATACACGTATGTATCGTCACGGGCTACCTTTGCCGCCACTATATCGTTCCGTGCGCTCGTATCGCGCAACACGGCATCGCCCCAGCCGCGGCTGTCGCGCTCGACGGCATTGCCGCGCGAGGCCCTGTACTCGGGCCCCACGTCGCTCCAGTCGCCGAAGCGGCCGTCAACACGTATGCGCTTGGGCGCCGAACCAGTAAAATCGGCAGCGGGCATACCCTTGAACCTGCGGATGTTGGCCACCATCTGATAGTAGTAATTGTCGCCGTGACCGCCACGCATAGGTTCGATATCGCGGCTGTGCTCCTCGTCGAACTGATCGGGAAAGGCATTGGGCTGCCCCGACCACTCGCGGTGACGCCCGACGATCCACTCGTTCCAGCCGGTAACGAATACCATATCGGGATCAATCTCTATCGCACGGTCCCACTGCTCCTGAAAGTTAAGGCCCCGCAGTACGGCGCCTGGCGACGTGTCGTGTCCGTGCGCGGCCGTGTAACTGCGTCCGAAAGCGCCTTCGGCATTCATGGCGCTCAACCCCCTGCCGGCGGTCCAGTTCTGCGACACGCCGACGGTCACCTGCTCGAATCCTCCGCCGGGTTTGGGCGCGAACCCATGCTGCGGATATATCTCAAGCCATCCCCAGTGATCGGGCCGCTGCGGACCGACATTGTAGACCGGCTGCCCGGGACGGAACGTGAAGTAGTCGCGTATCTCGCGGTGCAGACGTGTGGCGGCATCGTCGCCCTCGACGTCGCACAGCATCTCGGGATAGGCCATTATGAGCGGCTTGCCGTCCCACCTGAAGAACAGCTCCCCGTACTTGGCCGGTTTGTACAGATCGCGGTAGATCTCCTTTATCGCCTCGCGGCTGCCCTCCGTAGGTCCGAAAGCCAGCATGAACGCTATCTGCGGAGTGTTCACCCCGTCGCGTCGCGCCTCGGCGAACACCTCGCAAAGGGCCATGTAGGACTCCTTCCATGTGAACGATCCGTTGGTGCAGTCGAAAAATATCACGTCCACTCCGGCATCGGCCAGCATCTCGGCATGCTTGCGCAGCACCCAGCGGTCGGTATCGCGGTAGAATCCGAACAGAGGCTCGGCCCAAAACCACGTGTTCTGCAGATTGTGCGGCGCATCCTCCGGCCACGCCGGATGCCCGTAATCGTATGCCGCCCCGGGGTGTGCGGCGATGATACGGCTCGGAATGCCGCTGAGACGATAGGCGTGCCTCGTGTGCCACGTCCAGTAAAAAAGCCCGACGAATCTCCTGCGCGGAGCGCCGGCATCGCCGCTCTCGGGCAGACGCCGGCCGAGATCATCGGTCGCCGGCAGACCGTTGCCGTAGTTCTGGGCAGAAAGTCCGGACACGCAAAGCGTGAGCAGCAGGACGATTACCAATGCGTAAGTTCTATTCATTTCAGACGGGTTTTACAGGTCAGCGATGTTACAAATATAGTAACTGCATGGCGGAATTTATCATTCTTGCCCCGCAAAACTTTTGCATTACGTCTTATTTTGCCTAACTTTGGCTTGTCGAAACGGTACACGGCCGCCGGGTTCAGGTCCGGCAGCCGTACACAACGCAGAGAATCATTAATTCGAAATAACAATGAAACAGATTTTCAGAAACCTCGCCGTCGCCGTCGCCGCCATAGCATGCGGTCCGGCGCTGGCCTGCACGAATTTCATCATCACGCGCGGCGCGTCGAGCGACGGGTCGGTGATGGTGACCTACGCGGCCGACTCGCACCAGCTCTACGGCTGCCTCTACAAGTACAACCCCGCCAAACGCGCTTCGGCCACGATGCCCGTCTACGAATGGGACACAGGCAAATATCTGGGCGACATAGAGCAGGCTCCGGTAACATATTCCACCGTGGGCAACATGAACGAGCATTCGCTCATCATAACCGAAACCACCTACGGCGGCCGCCACGAACTGGCCGATCCCGACGGCCGGATCGACTACGGTTCGCTGATCTACATCACCCTGCAACGCGCACGCACCGCACGCGAGGCCATAGACACCATAGTCGAGCTGGCCAACACCTACGGCTATGCGTCGGAGGGCGAGAGTTTCTCGATAGCCGATCCCGACGAGGCGTGGATCATGGAGCTGATAGGCAAAGGCCCCGGCAACAAAGGTATCGTGTGGGTGGCACGCCGCATACCCGACGGTTACATCTGCGCCCACGCCAATCAGGCCCGCATCACCACTTTCCCCAAGGACGACCCCGAGAACTGTCTTTTCGCTCCCGATGTAATCGCCTTCGCCCGCGAGAAGGGCTACTACACCGGATCGGACGACGACTTCTCGTTCAGCGACACCTACGCTCCGCTCGATTTCAGCGGCATGCGCGCATGCGAGGCCCGTGTGTGGAGTTTCTTCCGCACCTTCGCCGAAGGCATGGACAAATATGCCGACTACGCCATGGGGCACAACGCGGCCAACCGCATGCCGCTGTGGGTCAAGCCGTCGCACAAGATCACACCCAAAGAGGTGTTCGACGCCATGCGCGACCACTACGAGGGTACCCCGATGGACATGACCACCGATCTGGGCGCCGGAGGCCACGGCCTGCCTTACCGCTGGCGCCCGATGTCGTTCGAGGTGGACGGCATCGAGTATGTGAACGAGCGCGCCACAGCCACGCAGCAGACCGGCTTCTGGCTTACGGGGCAGGCACGCAAGGGCAAGACCGGCATACTGTGGTTCGGCGTCGACGATGCGGCCACCTCGTGTCTCACGCCCGTCTACTGCAACACGACCGAGGCACCCGAGTGCATGGCCGAGAACAACGGCTCGATGCTCGACTATTCGCCCACATCGGCATTCTGGCTCTTCAATCGTGTCACGAATTTTGCATACATGCGTTACGACATGATCGCAGCCGACATACGGCGCGTGGTCGACTTCTGGGAGAACTCGATGCTGGAGGCCGTGGCCGGAGTCGATGCCAAAGCCGCCGCCATGTCGGACAAGGCCCGCAGGAAGTACCTCACCGCTTTCAGTTCGGAGATGGCGCAGACCATGTTCGACAACTGGACACGGCTGGACAAGTATCTGCTTCTTAAATATATGGACGGAAACGTAAAGAGCGAACACGCCGACGTGCTGAATTTCGTGATAGGACGCAACAGCGGCGATTCGCACTTCGTCGACAACGGCAACGGCCGCAAGATCCCCGGCAAGATAAAGTTCCCCGGGTACAACGAGAAGTGGAAGCGCGCCGTGGCGGCCGACAACGGCGAGATACTGAAAAGCGTTAAAAATTAACAACCAAATAACTGCAATAATGAAATACGACATAATAGTCATAGGAAGCGGCCCGGGCGGCTACGTGGCGGCCATACGTGCCTCGCAGCTCGGCAAACGCGTGGCCGTGGTCGAGAAATCGGAACTTGGAGGCGTGTGCCTCAACTGGGGATGCATACCCACCAAAGCGCTGCTCAAGAGCGCGCAGGTATACTCCTACTGCAAGAACGCCGCGCATTACGGCGTCGACATAGCAGGCGACGTGAAGCCCGACTTCGAAAAGATCGTGGCGCGTTCGCGCGCCGTGGCCGACACGATGAGCAAGGGAGTGGCTTTCCTGATGAAGAAGAACAACATCGACATAATAGCCGGATTCGGACGTCTGGCCGGCGAAGGCAGGGTAGATGTCGACGGCACCGTTTACGAGGCCGACAACATAATCCTCGCCACGGGAGCACGTCCGCGCGAGATGCCGTTCATGCCCGTCGACGGACAGCATGTGATCACGTCGAAGCAGGCGCTCGTACTGCCGTCGCTGCCCGAATCCATGATCGTCGTCGGTTCGGGTGCCATAGGCAGCGAGTTCGCGTGTCTCTACGCCTCGCTGGGCGTAAAGGTCACCGTCATCGAGTATCTCCCGCAGATCATGCCGCTCGAAGACGAGGAGGTCGCCAAACAGATGGAGCGCTCGTTCCGCAAGATGCGCGCCACGGTGCTCACCTCGACCAATGTGAAGAGCGTAACGGTGGGCGACGACGGCAAATGCCGCGTGGACATCGAGGGCAAGAAGGGCGCCGAAACCCTTATGGCCGACATAGTGCTGTCGGCCGTGGGCATAAAGTCCAACATCGAGGATATGGGACTTGAGCAGGCAGGCGTCGCCGTCGAGCGCGACAAGATCAAAGTCGACGCACACTACATGACCTCAGCCGCCGGCGTCTACGCCATAGGCGACATCATAGCCACCCCGGCACTGGCGCATGTGGCATCGGCCGAAGCCATACACTGTGTCGAGCACATCTGCGGACTCGATCCCGAGCCGGTGGACTACTCGACGATCCCGTCGTGCATATTCACCGCACCCGAGGTGGCGTCGGTGGGCATCACCGAACAGCAGGCACGTGCCGAGGGTATGGAATACAAGGTAGGGCGGTTCCCTTTCACCGCATCGGGCAAGGCCACTGCGGCGGGCGACCGCGACGGCTTCGTCAAGCTCATATTCGATGCCGGCGACAGACTGATAGGAGCGCATCTGGTTGGCGCCAATGTCACCGAGATGCTCGGCGAGCCCACGCTGGCCAAGGCTCTGGGTGCCACGGCACACGCCATAGCCCGCACCATACATTCGCACCCCACGATGAACGAGGGCATGATGGAGGCAGCCGAAGCCGCCATGGGCGCTGCGATACATTTATAGGACATCGCTCGCCATCCGCCGTCCAAATGCAGGAGCAACCGGAATTGCTCCTGCATTTTTCGTTTCAGCCGGCAACGCAAGCCGCAAGATGAACAGAAAGGTCTTTTGTTCATCAATAAAAAAAACGCAGCAATATCAATATAAATTTTAATAAAGCCGATTATTCAATATAAATTATTTGTATGAATCGAAATCAAGTATTATATTTGCGAATATAAGGATTGCTCTCAATTAAAAAGATCACGATATGCAACAGAAGATACGAATATCACGGTTTGCGGTTCTGCTGAGCCTTGCAATGATATGCCAGTCCGCATATACGCAGGAGTGGTTGAACGAAGTAAACCATGCACTCGACCTGACACAGCGTGTCGACAGCGAAAGACAGATCACGCTGACCAATTACAAACACCTCGGCACCGTCGACAGCGAGAAAGACAAGCTCGCCGTTCTCGACGAGATATTCGCCGACGACGCCGTGACCGTAGTCAATTCGAGGGAGATATTCTCACTCGTCGAATGGGGCAACAACCATGTCTTCACCTCCGATGATCGTGACAAGTTCAGGAAACGGGTATACAATGCCATAGCCCGAGAGAGAGTCGATGTGCTGGAGATGAACTGGACCTACAAGAATCAGAACTACCGCTCGACGGCATTGGCCGGCAGCAAGGGTATCATCTACGACAACATAGCCTCGTTCGCCATAGATTACAGCGCCAACGCCGAGAAAAAGGAGACCACGGTCAAGTTCACCCGTCCGATCCCCGACGAGTGGACCGACATCATTCCCCGCAACATTGCCGTCGACAAGCACGCGGCGATATTCGTCGCAAGCGAATACATCGACGGCCAGAAACTGCTGACCGGCAAATACGCATGGCATTACAGATACAAGTTCGTATCGGCGTTCGACAATAGCGGATTATTGTGCAACCGGTCATCGAGCGCGAACAGCGAGTCGGAAATAGGGTGGCTGTGCAATAGTGGATCATGGATGCCGGCGGGCGAATTGGGCAAAACCAAATATCAGGAGTATCAGTGGTCATGGGAATGCGGCGATGAACACGGCGGCAAAGGCAGATTCATAAAAAACCTAACTCACAAACCGTAGGCATCGCATACCGCTATCGCGGGCCGGACACAGCCGGCCATGCGGTCCGCCTGCAATCCGTTCCGGCAAACACACCGTCAGGATATTTCACATCACTCAGGAACAGCCCTTGCGCCGGTGCGCTGCCGCTCGCGAGCGACAGATCGCGGCTGTGAAGTATCCGTCCGAAGTCCTCGGGCGTATATCGCCCGCGCCCCACGTCGACCAGCGTGCCGACAATGGCGCGTATCATATTGCGAAGGAAACGGTCGGCGCGGATGGTGAAGACGAGCATATCGCCCTCGCGACGCCACTCGGCCCGCATCACACGGCAAATGTTGGTCTTGTTGTTGGAGTTGAGTTTGGCGAACGAAGTGAAATCGTCGTAATGCAACAGCGCCTCGGCCGCACGGTTCATGCGCTCGACATCGAGCGGAACATAATACTGCCATGCCGAGAAGCGGCGGAAAGGATTCTTGCGCTGCGATATGTAATAGGTGTACTCGCGCTCCACGGCATCGAACCGCGCATGCGCCTGCCCGCCGACCTCCGCGACCGACATCACCGCTATATCGGGCGGCAGGATGAGATTGAGTTTGTACACCAGTTGCGTGCAGTTCCCGATCGGAACCTGACAATCGAAATGCGCCACATAATACGAAGCGTTCACGCCTGTATCGGTGCGTCCGGCACCGACCGTCGTCACAGGCTCGCGCAACAGCGTCGACAGCGCCTTCTCCAGAGTCTGCTGCACCGAGGGTGCCGACGGCTGCCGCTGCCATCCGCAATATGCCGCGCCGTCATAACCGAGTTCCATGAAGTAACGCATATCCCCGACTATTTTAAATACTTCTCGTGTTCCACGCCGGTAACCACCGACATGTCGCCGACATGCAGATTGACGAACACGCCGCGCCCGCCATCCTCCGCCACCTCGAGCACCCTGTTCTCGGTCGTGGCGTTGTGACTGCCGAATCCTATGTTGAAATTCATCACCGATGACTCGAATCTGCCGTCAGATCTGAAGGCCGTATGCTTGGTCCCGCGTTTCGAGTACCAGTAGGCGAAACAACTGTTATACAGGCTGCGGCCTCCCTTTATTCGGAACGCCACGGCGAATTCGTCGCTGTAACAGAAGTCGTACCAGTTGTTTCCCGCCTCGTCGAGGAATCCGCAGCTGTCCGGGTAATCCTCGTCCGACCCGCCGTAATACAACGGGTGTATGTTGCGCAGACAATTGGCCTGCGAACACAGTCTGAATCCCACATGCACGCCTCCTATGCGCATATTGGTGAAGGTATTGTCGTAACCCTCGACCAGCACTCCCACGCAGTCGGGCCGGTTGTTGCCCACGATGTTGACACCGCTTATGTCGCAATCCGACGAACCGCTGTTGGCCCCCCGCTTCACATGGATGCCGAGCGACACGTTCTTGATCGAGGTATTGCGGATGACCGTCTCGCGCCCGCTGTCGATGGACACGCCCTTGGCCACGCCGCCGCCGTCGATCACTCCGCCCGACAGATAGTAGTTGCTTCCCGCCGTAACTATGTCGTTCGCCGCACTCTTTCCGCCCAGCCGCACCATGGCCTCGTCGCTGCTCCAGTCGGGCGAAGCCTTTATGACGGCATAGTTCGACAACTCCAGCGCGACGCTCACGGACGGTGCCGCCGGCGTAAGGATAGGTTTCCCGATAACGTACACGCCATCCGGAAAATATATCGTGCGGTTGGGATTGTCATCTATGATCTTCTGTATCAGGTCGCTGACATCGGCACTTCCGTCCGCCGCCACATAATCGGTCACCACCACATAACGTTTTTCCGCCGGCTCGGCCTGCCCGAAGCACACCGCCGCTGCGGCAACAGCCATCATTGCAGAAACAATACGGACAATATTCATACATGAAATGAATCTTTCGTTAACGATTGTACAAAGATACGAATAAGCCGAGTGCAAAAGCAAATTTATTTGCAGTTTTGCCGAGGCGGAGTATCTAAGGCGAAGCCAAAGTACGAATAAGCCGAGCGCAAAAGCAAATTTATTTGCAGTTTTGCCGGGGCGGAGTATCCGGGACGGCCAAAGTTTTTCCAGCAATAGCGGTCCGGGCCGGCATATATTGCCCAACTATGTTTCTTCTCTGCGGAATTATGACTATCTTTGCACGATGCACATATAATATAAAGAGATTACGGAATCATGAAAGCAGCGATAATAGGTTACGGCAAAATGGGCCGCGAAATAGAGAAGATACTCACCGACCGCGGCCACGAAGTAGTCCTCGTAATAGATCAGGACAATGCGGCCGACCTCACGGCCGCGAATCTGGCCCGCGCCGATGTGGCCATCGAGTTCACCACGCCGTCGACCGCCTACGGCAACATACGCAAATGTCTGGAGTGCGGCGCGGCCGTCGTAAGCGGCACCACGGGCTGGACCGACCGTCTGGCCGAACTGCAGACGCTGTGCCGTGAAAAGGGCGGCGCGATGTTCTATGCCTCGAACTACTCGCTGGGCGTAAATCTCATGTTCCGCCTCAACCGCGAACTGGCACGGCTTATGAACCGTTTCCCGGCTTACGGAGTGAGCATCGCGGAGACCCACCACACCGAGAAAAAGGACTCGCCGAGCGGCACGGCCGTAACGCTCGCCGACGACATCATCTCGCGCATCGACCGCAAAAGCGGCTGGGTAAACGAGAAGACCGGCGATCCCTCGCTCATCGGCATCGAGTCGTTCCGCGTAGGCATGACCCCGGGCGACCACTCGGTCACCTACACGTCTGCGGACGACGTGCTGGAGATACGCCACTCGATAAAAAACCGCCGCACGCTGGCTCTGGGAGCCGTCATCGCGGCCGAGTTTCTCTGCGGCAGGAGCGGAGTGTACACGATGGATGATCTGATCTGAGATTCCACCCGCCGCAAATACGACAGGCGTGCGCCGCAGCGTTATACATGACAACGGCGGCCGACGCAACCGACAACGGAATATTAAAATTTATTGACAATGGGAAAAATAAAGGATTTTTTCGGCAACAAATGGGTAGGTTTCTCGTTAGCAACCGCACTCTACGTGCTGTGGTTCGTCGTATGGACGGGCAATCTGTGGATGTTGCTGGGCGTGCCGGTCATCTACGACCTCTACATCTCGCGTCTGTTCCACCGCTACGTGTGGAGCCGCAACCAAGCCCTCTGCGAAAAGAGTCAGCTCTACCGCAGCGTCTACGAATGGGTCAACGCCATAGTCTTCGCCACGGTCGTGGCCTCGATCATCCACCTGTTCGTATTCCAGATGTACGTCATCCCGTCGTCGTCTATGGAGAAGACGCTTCTGGTCGGCGACTACCTCTACGTGAGCAAGGTGACCTACGGTCCGCAGATGCCCAACACGCCGCTGTCGTTCCCGTTCGTGCATCACACCATGCCTCTGTCGCAGACCAAGAAATCGTTCAGCGAAGCCATAAAATGGCCATACCACCGTCTGAAGGGCCTGCGCGACATCAAACGCAACGACGTGGTGGTGTTCAACTTCCCGGCCGGCGACACGGTGCTACTCGAAAATCAGGCCGTAACCTATTACGACGTACTGCGCGACTATCAGGCACAGTACGGTCCCGAACTCGGCCGTGAGAAGCTCGCGGACAACTACACCGTAATCTCGCGTCCGGTGGACAAGCGTGAAAACTACATCAAGCGCTGCGTGGCCATACCTGGCGACACAGTGCGCATCATCGACTCGGAACTGTTCATCAACGGCAAGCCGCAGGATCCCATCGCCGAAAAGCAGTACTGCTACACGGTGCACACGACCTCGCCGCTCACCTCCTACGCCGTCGAGAATCTGGGTATAACCGAGTTGCAGGGCAGCGGCACGCACTACTTCATGCCGCTCACCGACAAGGCCGTCGAGGCGCTTCTGGCAATGGACAACGTAATAAGCGTCACCCGCTACACCGCCGAGGAGGAGGCATTCCCCCACAACGACCGCTACGCATGGACGGCCGACTACTTCGGACCGCTGTGGATACCGCAGAAAGGCGCCACGGTAAAACTCGACATGAACAATCTGCCGCTATACGAACGCATAATCGACGTCTACGAGGACAACGATCTTGAGGTGCGTGACGGCGACATATACATCAACGGCGTCAAGAGCGACAGCTACACCTTCAAGATGAACTACTACTGGATGATGGGCGACAACCGCCACAACTCGGCCGACTCGCGCTACTGGGGCTTCGTGCCCGAGGACCACATCGTGGGCAAAGCCTCTTTCATCTGGCTCTCGCTCGACCGTGCAAAGAGCTTCCCGTCGAACATCCGCTGGAACAGAATATTCAACAAAGTAAGATAACCAGCCGCAGTGGAGCCTATGCGCGACAGCTATCTGACGATCGGGACCGACGCCGAAGCCGTCTTCAAGGAGAAGAGCAGCAAGTTTCTAGCCTACGCTTTCCATGTGGAGAGCGAGGAGGAGATAGCCGCCCGCATCGAGCGTCTGCGCAAACGCTATTACGACGCCACGCACCACTGTTACGCATGGCGCCTCGGCCCCGCCGGCGAGCGTTTCCGCGCCAACGACGACGGCGAGCCGTCGAGTACGGCAGGCAAACCGATACTCGGACAGATGCTCTCGCATGAGATAACGGATGCGCTGATAGTCGTCGTGCGCTACTTCGGCGGCACGAAACTCGGCGTACCGGGCCTCATAGCCGCTTACAGGGAGTCGGCCGCCGCCGTAATAGAGGCCGCCACGATAACGGAACGTACGGTGGACACCCGCTTCAGGGTGGAGTTCCCGTACATAGCCATGAACGAGGTGATGCGCATAGTGAAGGAGGAGCAGCCCGAAATCAGGGAGCAGACCTTCGACAACCTGTGCACGATGACGCTCGCCGTACGCAACAGCCGCGCCGAGGCCGTTCTGGGCCGCCTGCGCAAGGTGGAAGGAGCCTCGACCGAGGTAATCTGAAAAATATGACAAACGACAAGACCATACATATCAAAGGCGCGCGCGTCCACAATCTGAAGAATGTGGACGTCGCCATTCCGCACAACACCCTCACCGTAATCACGGGTCTCTCCGGATCGGGCAAGTCGACACTGGCGTTCGACACCATCTTCGCCGAGGGACAGCGGCGCTATGTCGAGAGTCTTTCGGCATACGCGCGCCAGTTTCTCGGCCGCATCAACAAGCCCGACGTGGACCTGATCTCCGGCATCGCTCCGGCCATAGCCATCGAGCAGAAGGTCAACACCCGCAATCCACGCTCCACCGTGG
>CAZFIN010000008.1:0-1938 GCA_964519525.1 uncultured Alistipes sp.
TCGAATGGGACGACGAGACGCAGCGCTACTACGCCATGCACCACCCCTTCACCTCACCCAAGCCCGAGGACGTGCCCTACATGGAGACCGACCCGGGCCGCGTGCGCGCCAATGCCTACGACTTCGTATGCAACGGCACGGAGATCGGCGGCGGTTCGATACGTATACACGACGCGCAGCTGCAGGCCAAGATATTCAACATACTCGGATTCACGCCCGAGAAGGCTCAGGAGCAGTTCGGCTTCCTGATGAACGCCTTCAAGTTCGGTGCGCCGCCCCACGGCGGTCTGGCATTCGGTTTCGACCGTCTGTGCTCGCTCTTCGGCGGTTCGGACTCGATACGCGACTTCATAGCGTTCCCCAAGAACAACGCCGGCCGCGACGTGATGCTCGACGCTCCGTCGGCAATCGACCAGTCGCAGCTTGACGAACTGTACCTCTCGCTGGTAAAGCCCGAGTAACGCGCAGTCAGCAGGCGGAACACACGTTACCGCCCGTCAACAACGAAAAATCTCTGACAGCGTGGCTGTCGGAGATTTTTCGTTACGCGAACCGTCCGCGAAAGCGGCGGAGAGGGTTACTCCTCCACCTTCTCGAACTGATCCTTGCCCACACCGCACAAGGGACATGCCCAATCGTCGGGAATATCCTCGAATGCGGTACCTGCGGCAATGCCGCCCTCGGGATCGCCCACGGCCGGATCGTATATCCAGTCGCAAACCGTGCATCTGTATTTATCCATAGCTTTCACTTTTTAATACCGCGACAGTCTGTGCCGCCGCCATTGGTCAATACAAAATTAATACTTTTTTCGACATGTCGTCCCCGACCGGCCGACGCAACGCATAATAACGCCCTAAAACGACAAAGGCGGTAACGATGCAAAAAGGCGCACCGTCCTCCGCGGACGATGCGCCTCCGTATTTCCGACGAATTCCCTATACCAGTCCCGAGAATCCCATGAAAGCCATGGCGAGGATGGCGGCGGTGATAAGCGCCACCGGAGTACCCTTCAACGCAGCGGGCACGCCGTCGAGCTCCAGACGCTCGCGGATACCGGCGAAGATCACCAGCGCCAGACCGAAGCCCACAGCCGTCGACACCGAGTAGGTGAAACTCTGCAGAAGATCGAACTCCTTCTGAATCATAAGAATGGCCACACCCAGCACAGCGCAGTTGGTGGTGATCAGCGGCAGGAAGATACCCAGCGCCTGATAGAGCGAGGGCGACACCTTCTTCAGTATGATCTCGACCATCTGCACCAGCGCGGCGATGACCAGAATGAAGACGATCGTCTGCATGTAGACAATATCCAGAGGCACGAGTATGTATGCCTGAATGCACCATGCGACGATCGACGCAAGAGCCATTACGAACGTTACGGCAGCCGACATACCCAGCGACGTATCCACTTTCGACGACACGCCGAGGAAGGGGCAGATGCCCAGAAACTGTGCGAGCACCACGTTGTTGACGAAGATCGCACCGATGATGATAGCGAAATATGAAAGCTCCATAACTATCTCTTTGCAAATTTGTTAAACAATACCATCAGATAACCGAGCACGAAGAATCCGCCCGGAGCCAGAATGAATACCAGCGGCATGTAGTCGCCGATGCCCAGCGGCACGTTGAATATGGCGCCGCTGCCCAGTACCTCGCGCACGGCACCGATGACCGTCAGCGACAAGGTGAAGCCCAGACCGATACCCACACCGTCGAGAATCGAATCGAACGCGCCGTTCTTCGAGGCGAAGGCCTCGGCACGGCCCAGAATGATGCAGTTCACCACGATGAGCGGGATGAACACACCCAGCGATGCGTACAGTGCCGGCACGAACGCCTGCATGAGCATCTGGATGATGGTCACGAACGACGCTATCACCACGATGAACGCGGGGATGCGCACCTTGTCGGGAATAAAATTCTTGATGAGCG
>CAZFIN010000008.1:1948-40881 GCA_964519525.1 uncultured Alistipes sp.
CGCCATGGTGGCCACACCCATACCGCAACCGTTGATGGCCGAGGTGGTCGTACCCAGCGTAGGACACATACCCAGCACCAGCACGAAGGTGGGGTTCTCGCGGATAATTCCCTTGAGTATAATTTGCAGCTTATTCATTTTTACCTCCTTCCTGAGCCTTGTCGCCCGTTTTTTCAGTCGATGTAGCCCCCGACATTCCGTCGGCGGCCTCCTTGTTGCCGCTCGCCACCGAGAAAGCCTCGTAAGCACGGGCGAGGGCATCCACATAAGCGCGCGACGAGATCGTGGCGGCCGTCAGCGCATCCACATCGCCGCCGTCCTTGCGGACCTTCAGCTTGACCGAAGCGAGATTCTTGCCCTGCACGCTTCTTATGAGGGCATTGCCATCGTCGCACATCTTGGTGCCGAGACCCGGAGTCTCGCTCTGCTCCAGCACATTGACGTTAAGCACCTCACCCGCAGGCGAGAAACCGACCATCATGCGGATCGAACCGCCGAAGCCTATCTTCGTCATAGTCTCGACGGCATAACCCTTCACCTCGCTGCCCGAGGTAGCCTTGTAGACCTTGATCGGCAGTTCGTCGACCGTGAGCTCCGTCATCTCGTTCTGCTCGAACTCCGGCAGTACGTTGGCGACAGCCTGCTTGGTAGCCAGCTCCTTGGCCGCAGCGATTGCGTCGGCCGTAATCATATTCACGCCGCCCACGCCCGCCGAAGCTATCAGCGTGATGGTGAACAGGACGGCAACCATGTTAAAAAGTGTACTTTTCATAATCTATGCCCTCCTACTTTTTAGCTGTTGTCAAACCGAAGCGCTTGGGCTTCACATATTTATTGATGAGCGGAGCCACCGAGTTCATGAGCAGTATGGCGAACGACATACCCTCGGGATAAGCGCCCCACATACGGATGACCATGGTAATCAGACCGATGCCCACACCATAGATTATCATGCCCTTGTGCGTCATGGGCGAGGTAACGTAATCCGTAGCCATGAATATGGCGCCCAGCAACGCACCGCCTGCCAGCAGATGGAACGCCGGCAGCTCGTAGAGCAGTTCGCCACCGCCGCACAACAGAGCCGCGACGAATGCGAACGCAGCCATCGAGCCGAGCACGGCCACGGGAATATGCCACGTTATAACCTTGCGCCACAACAGATAGATTCCGCCGATGATGAGCGCCGCCGCAGCGATCTCACCCATAGAACCCGGCATAGAACCGATGAACATGTTCAGCAGGTCGGCACTTTCCACCGACACGGCACCCGATTTCACTGCCGCCAGAGGCGTAGCGCCCGAGAATGCGTCGGCATAACCCTCCATCACGGGTGCCGAGAACGAGGTCATCTGCACGGGATAGGCAATGAGCAGGAACACACGTCCCACAAGAGCCGGATTGAACGGATTGCGGCCCAGACCGCCGAAGGTCATCTTGGCCACACCGATGGCCACCACCGAGCCTATGACCACTATCCACCACGGAATCGAGGCGGGCAGGTTGAACGCCAGCAGCAGACCGGTCACCACAGCCGAAAGGTTCGACACGGTGGGTTGGCCGCCCAGCATGAATTTCTGTATGATGAATTCCACCAGAACGCAGCTGACGATGGCTATCGCCGTCACGATCAGCACACGCGGTCCATACACCCAGGTCGATACCGCCAGCGCGGGCAGCAGGGCCACGATTACGTCCAGCATCAGCGAACGGGTCGACTGCGCGCTGTGCACGTGGGGTGACGGAGCAACAAAAAATTTATTTGCCATGATTGTTATCTCTTCTGTTTGTTAATCTGTTACTTCTTCGGGACATTGGCCGCGGCACGTGCGCGGATGATACCCATCACCGTCTGTTTGCCGAGACGGATATGGTCCAGCAGAGGTATTCCGGCCGGACACGAATACTGGCAGCAGCCGCACTCGATGCAGTCGGTTATACGTTCGGCCTCGACGCTCTCCCACATCTTCCTGCGCGCCATCTTCGAGATGAGGTAAGGCTCCAGTCCCATCGGGCAGGCACCCACACACTTGGCGCACTTAATGCACGGCGACTCGGCCACACGGCGCGCCTCCTTGCCGCTCAGCACCGTGACACCCGAGCAACCCTTGGTAACCGGCGAATCGAGGTTGACCATTGGGCGTCCCATCATCGGGCCGCCGTTGACCACCTTCACGTCGCCCTCGGGCAGACCGCCGGCCTTCTCGACGAGCTTGGCCACGGGAGTACCCATTCGCGTAAGCAGGTTGCGGGGCTCCTTAAGCTCCTTGCCGGTAATGGTCACAACGCGCTCTATCAGCGGTTTGTTCTTCTGCACGGCTTCATACACGGCCACCGTGGTCGATGCGTTGCACACCACCGCGCCCACATGTATGGGCAATCCCGGCGGAGGCGGCACCTGACGGCCTGTGACGGCAGCGATCAACTGCTTCTCACCGCCCTGCGGATACTGCACCTTCAGAGGCTCCACCTCCACGGCGAAGTTCTTCTCGGCGATGAGCTTGCGCAGATGCTCTATCGCATCGGGCTTGTTGTTCTCGATACCGATCACGGCCTTGTCCACACCGAGGGCACGCTTAAGTATCTCGACGCCGATCAGCAGCTCCTCGCCGCGCTCCAGCATGGTGCGGTGGTCCGAAGTAAGGTAAGGTTCGCACTCCACACCGTTTATTATAAGGTATTCGGCCTTGCATCCCGGGGGTATCGACAGCTTCACGTGCGTAGGGAAGGTTGCACCGCCCATACCCACGATGCCGGCATCCTTGATCTTGGCGATGATGGCAGCGCCGTCCAGCGTACATTCGCGCTTGATTGCGGGCGTGCGGTCGATCTCGGGCATCCACTCGTCGCCCTCGCGCTTGATGGTTATCATCATCTGACGCAATCCCTGACCGTTGGGCACCATGTCCACGGCCGTCACCGTACCCGAAACGGGCGAGTGGATATTGGCCGACATGAAACTCGAGGCCTCGGCAATGAGCTGACCCGTCAGCACCTTGTCGCCCTTGGCCACCTTGGCCGTTGCGGGTGCGCCGATGTGTTGTCCGAGCGGTATGTTGACGACATCGGGAAGTTCCAGCACCTCGATGGCGCGGGTGTTGCTCCATTTTTTATTATCCGACGGATGAACTCCGCCTATCGGAAATGTCTTCATGTTCTCTGTTTATTTCTGCTCGTTAACACTCTCGTTTTTCTTCGCCGCAGCGCCGGCCGCCGGTTTGTCGGCAGCATTAGCCTGAGCCGCAGCAGGTTTGGCAGCAGGTGCCTTGGGCTCCTTCGGCAGGGGCTCCATGCCCTTCAGCGCGATGGCTCCCGTAGGACACTCGTTCACGCACTTGCGGCACAGCTTGCACTTCTGCGGGTCGATATAGGCCACATTGTTCTCCACCGTAATGGCGCCGAACGCACACACCTTGGCGCACTTGCCGCAGCCGATACATCCGGCCTTGCAGGCCTTCATCACCACGGCGCCCTTGTCCTTCGACACGCAGCTCACGTAAACCGCACGGTTCTTGGGCCACTTCTTGCGCAACTCGATGATCTTCTTGGGGCATGCCTTCACGCATGCGCCGCAGGCCGTACACTTGTCAGCGTCGACCTCGGCCAGACCCGTTTCGGGATTCACGCGTATGGCATCGAACGTACAGGCCTCGACGCAATCACCGTAACCCAGACATCCGAACGCACATCCCGTCTCGCCCACATAGAGCGACGAAGCCACGGCGCAGCTCTTGGCGCCGTCGAACTCGTTGGTGCGCGGACGCTTGGCGCACGCCCCGCCGCAGCGCACCGTCGCCACCGCAGGCTCCTTCTCGGGAGCGACCTTACCGAGATAAGCGGCCGATTTCTTCATCGTCTCGGCTCCTCCCACGGGGCAGAACAACGCCGAAATATCGTCGCGCTTGACCATGGCCTCGGCCATAGCACGGCATCCGGCAAATCCGCAGCCGCCGCAGTTGGCGCCCGGAAGCATCTTCTCGACCTCGTCTATGCGGGGATCCTCCTCGACCTTGAACTTCTGAGCCACGAAGTACAGGATAACGGCCGACAGAATACCCAGCGCACTGAGTGTCAAAATAGTAGATAATAGTACCGTCATTTTGTTTGTTTAGTTATTATGAATTTTATACTCTTTCCTATCTTATCGCGCAACATGTAGAGCACCGCATAGTACCCAGCCACCCCGGCCAAAGCGCCCAGAGCCGCCCGCCCCTCGCCGACACCCGCCGCAGCAAGAGCCGTCAGCGACACCGCCAAAACGAAAAAAGGCACCACATAGGCCAACACGACCGATCTGACACCCATGGAATTGCGTCCGAGAGCCACCTCAACCTCGTCGCCGACACGGAATTCGCCCGCCGCGGCAGTCTCCGCCTCGACGATCTTCTCGGCCGACTCGCCCACACCGCACACGCCTCGCGCGTGACACGAACCGCATGCGCTGTTGACCGTCATACGGACGCTGACCTTCGATCCCTGCACCCGTATCACCTCGCCACAATGCCTGACCTCTGCTCCCATAAACTACTGCGTATGCGCTTAATAACCGTATTTATTAACTAACGGAAGCAGACACTCGTGACGGAACGCACACGCCGATAGCCGCAGCACGGGCGGATACTGATAACGTTTCTTCACGTTCTGCATCACCATCGTGTGGATCTTCTCCACCACATTGGCATCGAATCCGGCATTCACTATCTCCTCGCGATGCTGCCCCTCCTCGATCATACGGTAAAGTATGGCATCCACCACCTCGTAAGGCGGCAGCGAGTCGCTGTCCTTCTGATTGGGACGCAGTTCCGACGAAGGTTCCTTCTTCAGAATCTCCTCGGGAATCACGTTGCCCTGAGTCTGATTGATATATCGGGCCAGATCGTAGATCTCGCTCTTGTAAAGATCGCCCGTCACGCTGAACGCTCCGGCCGTATCGCCGTAAAGCGTACACCAGCCGATGGCGTTCTCGCTCTTGTTCGACGAATTGAGCAGCACGTATCCCTCCTTGTTCTGCAACGCCATCAGCAGCACCGTGCGGATTCGCGACTGTATGTTCTCCTCGGTGGCGTCGAACTCGGTTCCGCCCGTCACCGGTTTCAGAGTGTTCATTATAGTGGTGTAGGCCTCGTTTATCGGCAGCACGCTGTACTCTATGCCCAGATTCGCGGCCAGTTTTATGGCGTCATTGACCGATCCGTCCGACGAGAACTCCGACGGCATCATCAGCACCTTCACGTTGTCGGCGCCCAGCGCACCCACGGCAAGACATGCCACGACCGACGAGTCGATACCGCCCGACAGACCCACGCACGCCTTCTCGTAACCGTTCTTGTGGAAAAAGTCGCGCAGACCCAGACATGCGGCCTTGTAAACCATGCGGGTGCGGTCCCTGTAAGACGTATAGGGAATCTCCACCTCGTCGTGCGGCTCCATCGTATCGAATATGCGGAAATCCTCCTCGAAGCTCTTCAGCAGCAGCTCCACCTTGCCCGACTTGTTCATCACGCCCGAAGTACCGTCGTACACCAGATCGCCCGAGCCGCCCACCTGATTGACTATGACTATGTTCCGGCATTCGGTATATGTCAGCCGGCGCATCGTCTCATACCGGTACGACAACAGCCCCTTTCCGTAACGGCGGGCATTTATGCTCACCACGAAATCGGCATCGGCATCCAGCTCGTGCAGACGCGACAGATCGTCGCCCACCATCACCGCTATGTTGCGGCCGCAGACCTCCATCACCTTGTAACCCGTGCCCGACGATATGAATCCCATCTCGCGGCGTGCCGTGACATACTGTTTCTCGACTATCTCGTCGATCCGGCCGTTGCGCAGCACCACTGCCGCGCTGACCGCGCCGCGGGCTGTAAGCAGAGGCGATCCCACGACGGCCGTACACCGGCGGCACGACTTGGCGATCCTCTCCAAAGCCTCCTCGCACATGGTAAGGAAAGTAGTTTTACGCAGCAGATCATAGGCCGGCGTTCCGCTTACGGCATACTCGGCAAACAGCACGAGATCTGCACCTTCGCCCTCGGCTTTACGAATCGCCTCGATAATGAGCGAGGCATTGCCCTCGATATCGCCGATCGTGTAATTCAACTGGGCAAGAGCTATCTTCATTACGATAAAATTTAGGAAATCTCCGATTTGCCGCAAAGGTAGTCATAATTTTGCAAACGACGAATATTCCCGATATTTTTTCATCCCCGACCGCACGGTTCCCCCAATCGGCCGGTCCGCGTCCGTCAGCGCAAAATGACGGAGGACGGACCCTTTTCAGGTCCGCCCTCCGGTATCGTCGCCTCCGCGGGGAGGGTGTCGGCAATCTATGTTCTATTCGTTGCCGTCGGCCACCAGAATACGGCCGCAATATTCGCACACGATGAGCTTCTTGCCCTGACGTATGTCCGACTGACGCTGGGGAGGTATGCGGTTGAAACATCCGCCGCACGCATCGCGCTTCACCGTCACCACCGCCAGACCGTTGCGCACGCTGCGGCGTATACGATCGTAAGCGGTCAGCAGACGCTCGTCGATCTTCGTCTTGGCCTTTTCGGCCTTCGCCGTCAGCGAAGCCACCTGATCGGCCGTCTCGGCCTCGATGCTGTCCAGCTCGGCCTTCTTGGCATTGAGGTCGATACCGCGCTCGGCAACCACGCCCTCGGCATCCTCCAGCTGAACCTTCTTGCTCTTCACGGCCGCTGCGTACTCCTTCAGGCGCTTCTCGGCAAGCTCGATCTCGAGCTCCTGATACTCGATCTCCTTCGAGATGGCGTCGAACTCGCGGTTGTTGCGCACGTTGTTCTGCTGCTCCTTGTAATGGGCTATCTGAATCTTCGCCTGATCGACCTCGCGCTTACGCTGCTTGGTAAGCGAGTTGAACTCGTCTATCTCGCCGTTGATATTGTCGATACGTGTTTTCAGACCCTCGATCTCATCCTCCAGATCCTGCACCTCCAAAGGCAGTTCGCCCTTCACCTTATTGATCTCATCAATCTGAGAATCAATCTTCTGCAATTCATAGAGAGACATGATCTTCTCCTGCATCGAGTAATCGACTTCAGATGTTTTCTTCTGTGCCATATAATTGTAAGTTTATTTTAAATCAAGTCAACGGCAACCGCTCAAATCATGTAGTTCACAGGGTTGCGCGAGCACACACTCTTGCGAACGGCAAAGGTACATAAATTTTTCGATAAAATATCAAATAAAATATCAATCGCGCAATATTCGCTCTCGAAATGTCCCATATCGGCCAGAATCATCCTGTTTTCATGGCGCATGAAGTCGTTGTAGCGCAAATCGGCCGTAAGGTATATGTCGGCCCCCGCCTCGCGTGCCGCATCGATGAGCGATCCGCCGGCGCCGGTGCACACCGCCACCCGCCGCACCTCCGCGCACACCACATCGCCGTGCCGCAACGCTTTCACTCCGAAGCGGTCCATCACCCCGCGCATGAACTCCCCACTCGGCACCGGCCGCGGCAACTCGCCCGTAACGCCGAAACCGGCCCCGCCGGCCGCCGGCGAAGGCTCCAGCACCGAAACGTTCTCCAGCCCCAGAATCCGCGCCACCCGCCAGCTCATGCCCCCGGGCGCGCTGTCCAGATTGGTATGCGCGGCATAAAGCGCTATTCCGTGCCGCACGGCCATCTCCACGCAACGCTCCACCGCGCTGGCCGAATTCAGCCGTTTCAGCGGATGGAACACTATCGGGTGGTGGGTTATCACCATGTCGCAACCCTCGCGCACAGCCTCGGCCAGCACCTCCTCGGTGACATCAACCGCCAGCAGCGCACAGCGCACCTCGTCGTCGGGACGCCCCACGACCAATCCGGCATTGTCATACGACTCCTGCAATCCGAGCGGCGCAAAGGCCTCGATCGCCGCCGCAACATCCTTAACTTTCATCCGTTATCCTGAATTTAGAATCCAACATCATCCTCCGCCCTTCGTCCGCGACGCAAGCCTCCGGCCCGCTCCGCTGTCTGCGGCGCTCCGGCACGCAACCGCCCGCGGCGTCAGCATCCCCAAAGATCATCCCGTCAGAACAGCGACTGTTCGTAGAACGGGAACAGCTCCTTGTCATTATCGTCGTCGCTCCGTCTGCGGCGGCGTACACGTTTTCGCGGCTGCCCGGCCGACGCAGCTTCCGCGGCCGCCTGTTCATCCGCAGCATCGTCATCGCTGCCGGCCTCCCAGTCCGCAGCGGCATATTCCTCAGCCGGTTTCCCAGCCGGCACCATACCGTCCGCTTCAACCCCGACCGGCTCCTCGCCGGCCATCTCCTCGCCGGCCATCTCCTCGCCGGCCGAATCGACGAGCCGCTCGCTGTCACCGGCCTTCAGCTCCTCGCGCACCTCCACGAGCGCCGAGCGTATGCGCTGCAAATGCTCCAGCAGCTCCGTATCGCGCGACAGCTCGCCGCGCGAACTCTTCATAACCTTGTTGGCGCCCTCCAGCGTCATGCCGCGCTCTTTCACCAGATGATATATCTGCTTGAGCCGGTCCACGTCCTCGGGCGAGAACATGCGGTTGCCCTTCTTGTTCTTGTGCGGACGTATGCAGTCGAACTTCGACTCCCAGTGACGTATGAGCGAGGGATTGACGTCGAACATCTCCGCCACCTCGCCCATCGAATAAAACAGTTTCTTGGCTGTCATCTTATCTCTTTCATTTCATCATTATCCTCAACGAATTGGGATACATGTTGTTCACCCTGCCACCTATGCGTTTCACGAATCCCAGCGGACGCCCGCCGCACGTCACCATGTTCACCCCCTCGGCGAACAGCGACGCATCCATATCCTGCTTGCGCAGAAAACGCAGGGCCGTCTCCCCGTCCACATCGCGGCACTCGGCCGCGCCGCGGGCCACATCGGCGAACAGCGCCAGCGCCCCGTCGGGCTTCAGACGCCCCTTGAATATCTGCCCCATGGCCACACCCGAATATACCACCGACAGCACGCCCGCCAGCGCCGCCACGTCGTCGTAACGGTCGGCATGGCAGCCGTAACAGGTATCGCCCGCCATAAAGAACCGCATGCTCTCCGGGTCGGTCACCCAACGCGCCAGTTCTCCCGCAGCCGCTCTGTCGGCCGGCACCATCGTCCGGCGCCGCGGCTTCTGCTCACGCCTCCCGACCGGCACCTCCCCGCTTTTGCGCGCCACAGCCAGAAACATGCCCTCGCCCGGCACGCGGTGCGGAAAGAACCTGAACGTCTGGAACACACCCACGCTGCCGGTCACCACGCCCCACGCCGGATCGATCTCCACGGCCGGCGCGGCGCACAGCTCCCCGCCCAGTTCAGCGCACGCGTGCTCCAGCACACCCTCGTCCTCCGTGCGATTGAAAGTACATGTGCTGTATATCAGCACTCCGCCGGCGCGCAGTGTGCGGAATGCGTTCCGCAGAATCTCCCGCTGCCGCTCGGCGCACATGGCCACATTGGCCTCGCTCCACTGCGCACACGCCTCCTCCGACTTTCGGAACATGCCCTCGCCCGAACACGGCGCGTCGACCGCCACTGCATCGAACCACTCGCCCAACCCGGCCACACGCGCCGAATCGTTGCACGTCACCACCATGTTGCCCGTGCCCCACTTGCGGACATTGTCGGCCAGCACGGCCGCACGGCCGCGGTTTATCTCATTGGCCACCACCAGCCCGCCGCAGCCTGCGAGCGAAGCGTAATGCGTGCTCTTGCCGCCCGGAGCCGCGCACATGTCCAGCAGGCGCATGCCGCGGCACCGCTCCGCGCCGCCCATGGCTCCGGCCAGAATGTAACCCGCGAACTGCGAGCTCGCCTCCTGCACATAGTAGGCTCCCGCATGAAAATCGGGATCGAGCGTGAAACTCGGCCGCCGGCCGAGCACATAACCCTCCGCACTCCACGGCACGGGGCTGCCGCCCCACTTATCGGCCATACCCTTGCGCGGATTCAGCCGCACGGCCACCGAGGGTTCCGACTCCAGCGCGGCGACAAGGCGTTCCGCCTCGTCCGCGCCCATCTCGCGCCGCATGCGCCCGACGAAAAGTTCCGGCAGCACCATGACTATCCGCGCGTCATTTCGTCCAGCTTCGCGCATATGCGGTCCACCACCGACGGGTCCTCCACGAAATCGTCGGCATCCTTGTCGACGATAAGCACCTTGCCGCGATACAGATCGTTTATCCAGTGCTCGTACTTCACGTTCAGACGGGAGAGATAGCTCTCGTCGATATTCATCTCGTAGTCGCGGCCGCGCCGCTTGATCTGCGTCACCAGCGTCGGTATGCCCGCCCGGAGATATATCAGCACGTCGGGCTGCGGAATCAGATTGGTCGTCAGATCGAACAGCTTCATGTATGTCGAGAAGTCGCGCGAGGCCATCAGCCCCATCTCGTGCAGATTCGCAGCGAAGATGTGCGCATCCTCGTAAATGGTCCGGTCTTGAAATATGTTCCCCTCGCCGCCCGACAGCATGTCCATCGTCTGCCTTATGCGGCTGCCGAGAAACGCCACCTGAAGCTGGAATGCCCAGCGGCTCATGTCGTTGTAAAAATCGCCGATATAAGGGTTGTCGGCCTCCTCGTAATAGGCCTTCGCCCCGTAACGTCGGGTCAGTATTTCGGTCAGCGTGGTCTTTCCGCTGCCGATATTGCCGGCAATAGCTACATACATAGTCCAATATTGTTTTTTCAGTCGATCACATGCTCCGCCGCAGGATCATCTCCTGCCGGCACGGGGCCTGCGCCTCGGACGTAACCGCCCTTCCGTGCATATGATCGCATCCGTTCATAATTTCAACACCATGACCGCACGCCGCCGCCCGACACCGTGCCGGCCGTCACACCCCGACGGCCGTCTGCCGCGCATAGCGCAACACGTCGTCGGCCACGCTGCGGTCGTTCATCAGCCTCGGCACCTTGTTCCTGCGGCCGGCCGTCTGCCATCCGAGAAACGTGCCGCGCGGCACCACCGCCACCGCCAACCGTTCCATCACGCTGCGGCGCTTGGCATCGTAATCCGAGTTCAGTTCGCGCAGCGCGCCGTCCAACTCGCCGGCAAAGCGGTCCATGTCGTCCGGCTCGTGCACGAACTCCACCACCCACTCGTGCCGGCCGCGTCCCGCCGCCGACATATACTCGGGCGCCACTGTGTACTCCTCGACCACGGCTCCCGTAACGAAACAGGCGCGCAGCAGAGCCTGCTCGGCATTGCCTATCACGAGCTCCTCGCCGAACGCATTCACATACTGCTTCGTGCGTCCCGCGACCCGCAGACGGTAGGGATCGGTCGAGGTGAACACCACCCGATCGCCCAGACGGTAGCGCCACAGTCCGTTCACCGAACTCATCAGCAACGCATACTCGCGTCCGGCCGCCACACCCTCGAGAGGCACCGTCGCGCCTCCGCTCTCGAACTCGTAATAACATCCGCAGTCGGGCAAGAGCAGCATCTCGCCGCTGCCCGCGCGCTCGGCCGCCGCGATGAACCCCTCCGAGGCGTTGTAACACTCCCAGTAGTTCACCTCTCCGCCCATCACCTCGGCGAAAGCCTCGCGGTAAGGCCCGAAACTCACTCCGCCGTGCATGAACAGCTCCATGCCGGGCCACACATCCAGCACGCAGCTCCGCCCCGTAAACTCCAGCAGACGGCGCAGCAGCGCCAGATTCCACGACGGCACACCCGCCAGCGCGGTTATGTCGCCGCCCGCGCAACAGCGGCATATGGCCTCGCATTTCGCGTCGAAATCCTCCATCAGCGCCGTCCTCATGTCAGGCGCCCGCAACACTCCGGCCGCACGGCCGGCAGCCATTATGGTCAGCGCCGAAAGGTCGCCCACCAGTGCTCCGTACTCGTCGCGGCGGCACGAACCGCCCAGCGTGAGGGTGCGGCCCCCGAACAGGCGCGACGCAGGATTGGCGGCCAGATACAGCGTCACCGCATCGGCCATTCCCCGCAGATGGCTGCGGCGCAACGCCTCGCGCGTCACCGGAATGTACTTGCTCCGCGACGAGGTCGTACCCGACGAGCGGGCGAACATCCCCACGCGCCCCCGGCACGCGACATCGCTCTCACCCCGGCGCATGCGTTCGACATAAGGGGCGAACTCCGCGTAACCGCATACCTCCACCGCGCGGGCGAACTCCACGGGTCCGCGCACATCAGCCAGACCGTGCTCGCGGCCGAAAGCCGTCCGCCGGCCGTTCCTCAACAGCTCGTCCAGCGTGCCGTACTGTATCTCCACCGCACGCCGTGCGGCGCGTTCCATCCGTCCGTAACGCGCAAGAAACGCCCTGCGCATCACCTTTTCAAAAACCGACATAATCAAACTTCAGTTAATGTTCGACAAAATCGGTCTCTTCATTCGCGTCCGGGACGCAGCATTCTATCCGTCCGCATGCGGGCGCTCAGGCGCCCCGCGGTCCTTGTCAGTTGAAAAACTCGCCCACCTTGTCTATCGACCCGGGCATCGAGAACACCACCACCCGGTCGTAAGCGGTTATGCGCGTATCGCCCACGGCGATAAAGGCCTTGTCGCCGCGCACTATGCCGCCTATTATCACATCCTGCGGCAGACGCATGTCCTTCACCGCGCTCTTCGTCGCCGGCGAGTTGGGCTTGGCTATGAACTCCAGCACCTCGGCCTCGCTGCCCGTCAGGCAGCGTATGGCCTGCACGTCGGTCGACATGGTGAACCGGAATATGTTCGACGCCGTGACACGCTTCTTGTTTATTATGGTATCCATGCCCACGCTCTCGGCCAGATTTATGTAATTGAGGTTCTCCACCTCGGCTATCACCTTCTTCACGCCCATGCGCTTGGCCTGCATCGCCGCCAGAATGTTCGTCTCGCTGCGGCCCGTCACGGCCACGAAAGCGTCCATGTTCGACAAACCCTCCTCCTGCATGGCGTCGAGGTTGCGGCCGTCCTCGTGGATTATGAGCGTCTTGTCCAGCTCCTCGGCCAGACGGTAGGCCTTCTCGCCGTTGTAATCCACCAGCTTTATGTTCATCTCGTCCTGCAACTCCGCCGCGACCTGCACTCCTATGCGCGATCCGCCCAGAATCATCAGGCTCTTCACCTCCACGCTCTTCTGCCCCGAAAGCTCCGTGACGCTCTTGGCCACATCCTTGCGCGAGATCACATACACCACGTCGCCCTCCAGAAACTCGTCCTGACCGCGCGGGATTATGGTCTGCGCACCGCGGGTTATGGCCACGGCGCGGAACTCAGTGATCGACCCGTCGTCGGCCAGTTCGGCCAGCTTGCGCCCGAGCAGCGGCGACGTCGGCTCGAGTCGGAAAACCACCAGAGCCAGATGCCCGCCCGAAAAGTCGACATAATCGGTCGTGGAGGTGTGTCCCAGCAGGTTTATAACCTCCAGCGCGGCCACCTTCTCGGGATAGAACAGGTAGTCGATTCCCATGTCGATGAACATCTCCTTGTTGTTCGGCTCCAGATACTCGTTGTTGTCGATGCGCGCTATCGACTTCTTCGCGCCCAGCTGCTTGGCCATTATCGCCGCCAGAACATTCTGGTTCTCGTCGTGATTCACGGCGATGAAAAGGTCGCAGCGTCGCACTCCGGCCTTGCGCAGCACGGCGAACGCCGTGGTGTCGCCCTCGACAGTCATCAGATCCGCGAAACTGCCCAGCTCGCAGAGCGCCTTGCTGTCGCTGTCGATCACCGTAATGTCGTGACCGCTTCCGCTCAACATCCTCGCCAGATGGCTTCCCATCTCGCCTATTCCCGAAATAACTATCTTCATTCTCTCGATCCGTCGTTATACGCTTTTCCGTCATGCGCACGCGCCGGCACACGCCATCGGGCCATTCCGCCCGCCTCGCCGGCCGGTCCGCCGCCGCCCGATCAGGCAGCTGCCGCCGGCCTCCGCCCGCCCGCACACGCACCTTGCGCAAAATACCACACAAATATATAAATTTGTAGCCGGAAATTCAACTAAAACGAATTTTTAACCTATATTTGAGTCCTCAACGCATTTAAACACGGCAAGCCATGATACTCACGACCACGAAAATCGTACTCGTAATACTCATCGCCGCAGCCTTCGTCGCATTCTTCGTCCTCGGGCTGTCGCTCACCCTCATCTTCAAGGGCCACCACATCGACTCGGAGATAGCCACCAACAAAAACATGCAGCGCCTCGGCATAAAGTGTGCCGTGCAGGAGTCGCGCGAGGACACCGGTACCGACTGCGCCGACGTCGGCTGCCACGGCAACTGTTCGTCGTGCGACATTGATCACGCCAAATAACCTCGCCAATACCCCATAACGGCCGACGGCGGACAATGTGTATTGTCCGCCGTCGTTCGCTCAGGGCGCCGAACGACGCCCCCTCAAGCCTGCCGGTCACTCTTTCTCCACCAGATCGGCCATGCGCAGCAGTGTGGTTATCGAACTGTATGTGCAGTTTATCCAGAATGTGCGGTAGCGGTCGCCGTTACCCGTGCGGAAATCCCATGTGGTAGGGATCTGCCCGTTCAACGGATTCTGCACCACCGTGATGTTGTCGATCAGAGCCTTGCCCTTGGCGAAACAGATCATGTCGCCCGTCGCTTCGTAAAGGCTGAGCATCGCGTTGGCCACATTGCAGGCGCTGTTGTCCACCGGCGTCTGATACTTGTACTGCTCGTAGACGCAAGGCGTGGCCTTGTTCTTGAATCCGCCCGCGGCAACCGGCGTATCCCAGAACGTGAACTGATCCTCGCTCAACCTCGTGAGGTCGACCGCATATTCCAGCTCTTCGTCCGTCGGCGCACCCCGCGAGAGCAGATAGGTGGCATAAGGCGCCGCCGTGCAGTTCGTCAGGTTCTCATACGGTTTCAACCCCATAACGCTCACATCCTCGAACTGCCCCGTCATATCGAAACTGGCGAGCGCCACATCGCGCATCCACTTCTCGCCCTTCGCCTGCATGTCAGCATAGTCCCCGACGCCGTAGTCGGTCTTCAGCCGCTGAAGATAGCTCAGCAGCGGGTCCAGCATCGCGCACGCGTCGTTTACCGGTTCTCCGGTCGAGAAATCGACCTTGATGGGGAACGATCCGTCCTCACGCTGCATACGCCGGTAGGTGTCGGCTATTCCGAGCGCCCGGTCATAGTAACAGGTGTCGCCCGTCAGATCGTAAAGGTCGAGAAACGCATGTCCTGCCGCCGTCGCCTCCATCATCATGGTCTTGTTCTGGTTCTCGGCCAGCTTCGACGCTATCAGATCCTTATAATACGTCGGCGGGAAGAACGCGAGCGGATGGCCTTCGGGCTGGCTCCGGTCGATAAGGAAGCGTGCGGCATTGCGCGCCATCGCCGCGGCCTGCCCGGCATACTCGGGCAGCAGCTTCGCCAGCAGGACCTCCGAACGTACCGTAGCCCCGACTATCTTGCACACGTAGGTGTTGTGCCCATAGTTCATGTCCGGTTCGGTGTGGTCGCGCCAGTGCTGGATCTCGGGCATGAAATGAATGTAGACGAGCGCCATGCAGGCCGCCTGCCGGTAGTCGCGCAACGGCTGTGCGTAGGGGCCGCAGAACGGATAGTCGCGCCAGAAATCGCGCTCGCCCACCGTGATTATCGGCTCTCCGGCGGCATCGAGAGCCACGACCTCGAGGTGTACGTCGCCCACGGCAACGTCGTTCCACACGGGCGAGAGCGCCGCCTTCGGCGTGTCGGCGGTGAAGCTCCACGACTTCTTTCCGTCGGCAGCGCTGATCGTGAACCGGTATGCGGCCGCGTTCTCCGCCTCACCGAAATCGAATGCCGGTGCGTAGATGAACTTCTTCGAGAATCCGTTCCAGAAAGGGTTCCTGCCCTCGTAACCCGGCCGGACAGGATCGAGATAGCGACTGCGCGCCTCGGCATTGATCTTCGCGTAATCGAGCCGGTCGCTGATCGGCTTCCGGCCGGAAGAACATGAGGTCATCAGTGCGCAGACCGCCATGATCGGAATTAGCAGTTTCATAACGATAGATGATAAAATTTGAAATCTTTCAGCAAAATTAGAAAGAATTTCCGGCTTGCGCAAACGTTTGCGCAGAAAAAAATCCACCGTCCGCCCGCGGTTTTCGGAAATTCTCGCACGACCGGCCGTATGTTGGGATTTATTTATTATCTTTGTCGGACAGTACACAACAAAGAATTTGCCTATGAAACATTAGCGTATCAAATACGCACACATCGTAAATATTGAAAAGCGTTTTAGCTTTATTCTGTTACTTCGAAAGTTTGGCGACTTATTTGACTCGACAGGAATAATAGCGGAAATGCTCGTGCTTCAAGCGCGGGCTTTTGGTTATTTAGTCGAGTCGAGTTACGCCAAACACTCCGAAGTAATGAATAATCCGAGAGTACCGCGCTTTTTTTGTGTGCGTATCTCACCGTCTTCCAAGGTACTCGCGGCGTAACCCGAAAAGCCATTAAGTGAGTAGGGAAATATTTACAGTATAATTCGAAAATGAAGAAGCATCTTAAATTATTCAAATTATCTATTGCCGTCATAATGACGGCAGTGGGCTGTATGGCCATGACCTCTTGCGATCCGGACGAAGTCGATGCATTTGCAAAAGGATATCGCGACGGCTATTACGGCTACAGCTCATATACAGAAATGCCGGACAGCGATACCGGCAAAACCGTGGCAACGGATACAAATGCAGAATAATCAAATTACTATATCACAACTATTAAAAGCCATGAAAAGATTCATATTATTAGCAATAACCACGTTAGTAGCACTTTTTGCAATCAATAATTCCTATGCCCAAAAAAGGACAAAGGTAGCCAACGGCATCTATATCGTAACATATGGAAATGTAACAGTCATCGAGAATGACAATACTAAACAAACCGTACAGATTAAGGTCCAAAAGAAAGGGGATTCCTTCTATGACATATTCTGCAATAACAAATATGTCAAGACCGTAGCAAAAAGAGCGCTTAAAGAAGGGATCAAGGCCGGTATCACTTATGCATCCGGAGCAACAATGACTTGGATCACCAAATTAGTCACCGACACGGCAGTCGACATTGCCTACGATGCGGCATGCGACTATTTCAAGTAATTACAAGATGCTATTCAATAACAATGGCTGTATTTTTCATACAGCCATTGTCTTATACGAAAGAGAAAAAATTCGACACGATATACATTAAATTGAATCTTGCTGAAACAATTAATATTATACGTTCGTTCTCTCGATTAGCAGTCGCAGAACTTTCATCACACATGGTCATCACGAAATTATTCACGTTACGCAATCCATCTCAACTCTACCGTTTTACCGCATACCTAACTCCCGTTTCAGCCATACCGCCATCACCGGATCGGGAATAACCACCTGACGTTTTTCGATCTCTATAAGCTCCTTTTTGACCAACGCCCGTTTCACGATGCTGACATTGGCTGACGAGCCGAGCTGGTATTTATGCAAAACATCCTGTGTAGTAAACTCGCTGTGTATCCCGTCTATGACAGCCCGCAGAAAATTCATCTGATAAGTCGTAAGGCTTTCGGTCTGTTTCTCAAACAACGGAGTATTCTGGTCTATGATATCTTGATATGCCGACTCGAAATCCTGTTCCGTAGCAACCTTGTCCGTGTGAATCCACACCAGCCACGCCAACTGCTGCACATACGACGAATGGTTATCAACCGTCCGGCAGATTTTTTCTGCCAACCCTTTTGAAATCCTCTTGCCCGTGGCATCGAAACGCCCGCAGATATAGTTTATCCAATCCTGCGTCCCGATTTTCGGCAGATAAACAGCATCTCCGAACTTGTAAAACGGAAGACTCTTTTTCTCAAACAGTTCGTTCATCAGATGTTTCTTGCTGCCGAACAGACAATAAGAAACCGATTTTTGCAACTGCCAAACCGAGCGCAGCCGTTTCTGAAACGTCTTGGAATCCTTGAACTCGGCAATCTGTTGAAATTCGTCGATACAAACGACGATATTGCAGCCATTTTTTTGCGCGATTTTTTCCGGAAGTTGCAGAATCTCGTCGATGTCGTCGCTCTTGGGATTCATCGCGAGCGATATGGAGAAATCCGTCATCGGGTCGGGTCCCATCGAGATTTTAGGACTGATGCGCGAAAGGAACAACCTTGCATGCTCCAGCCATTCATCCAGCTTCGAGGAGGTTTGTTTGAGAATGGCGGCAGCGAATGCGTCATAAAAATCCCTGTCGCTGCGGCAGGAAAATATATCCAGATAGACAATTTTCAACTTATCGGACTGCGCCAGACGACATGCTTTCTGCACCAGAGAGGTCTTACCCCAGCGTCGCGGCGAAATCAGCACAGTATTAATGCCATGCTGAAAATTCAGCACTAATCGCGACGTCTCTTTTTCACGATCGGTGAAATTGTCGCCCGATGTGGCAACGCCAAATATAAAAGGCTTGTTCTCCATAGATATTCGAATATGGTGCAAATATAATAACATTTCCATTAGTAATAACATTGTTACTAATAGGGATATTACAACGAATATGCCGGACTTTAGACGGATGTCATTGCACTATGTCAAGTCTCTGCGAAACATTCCATCGGATTGGCGCCCCCCGCAATCCGCTCACCACCCCATCTCGCGGGCGTATTCGATGCAGCGGTTCAGTGTGTCGTTATAACGGCGCGCATGGCTGAGCTCCCCGACGGCACGTTCCAGAAAGCCGTCGGCCAGAACATACTCGCGATCGACATATTTGTTGATGCAGAAATCCCTCAGCATGTAATATTTCGAATACCGGTCCTCCGCATTGCATTCGCGCGGCATGCGCTTGTAGGCCGTGCTCCAGTCGAAGTCGAAACCCTCGGCCTCCGCGAGCGCCGCCTCGAACGCCTCGCCCTCGGTCATGATCTCCTCGCGTATGCTGCGCAGCACGCCCGCCGGCTGTGGGTACAGCCCCGAGCAGAGGAGATAGGTATCCGTCGCCGGCTCTATGTGCAGATAGTATCCCGCATTGCCCGACTTCTTGCCCCGCGGACATGCGAAAATACCCATATATGTCTTGTACGGACTCTTGTCGGCGCTGAACCTCGTGTCGCGGTAAATGCGGTACGTGGCATCCTTCACGGCAAGCCCCGCCACCGACGGATCGAACGCCGCCACGGCGTCGATGTAACGCGCCGCAAAATCGTCGAAGCGGCGCTTCACCGCCTTGTAACGGTCGCGGTGCGCCTCGAACCAGTCACGGTCGTTATTGCACGCCAGTTCTTCGAGAAACTCTATAACATCCTTCATATTCCATCACACATTAACAATGACCGCATCCGCCCCGTCACCGGAATCGGGTACCGGATACAAAATTACAACTTTCGACGACCATATACAACTTTACATCCGCATTTATTTTCCGCACCGGCCATTCCGCGGCGGCATACCGGGCCGTGCGCGGGCCGGCCGCATCCGCCGAAAAAGAATCCTCCGAAAAGACATCCGCCCTCTCCGAAAAACGAACCCGTCCTGCGGACCGGCAGTCCGAAAGACGGGTTCACATCACGCGGAGGTCGCACGCCTCTCCGCATCGTCACGCGGACATCAATATCCGAATATCTGCTCCTGCGTGACCTCCGTCACGGGTCCGAGCGTGCGCATATAGTTCATGTCTATGTCGCGCTTGTCGCCCAGAATGGCGTAAGTGTACTTGCGGCCCTTCACCCACTTCTGCTGGTAGGCCTTCACATCGTCGAACGTCATGTTCTTCACCTGCTCGTACACGGCCTTGTTGCGGTCCTCCGACACACCCTTGTAAAGCACGTTGGCTATGTAGCTGTTCAGCACCTGCGACTTTATCGTGCGCGAGGTCTCGATCGAGCCCAGCAGCGACTGCTTGGCCAGATCGAATGCCGCCTGCGACTCGGGCATGTCGTTTATTATCTGCTCGAACGCCTCCACAGCCTGCTGCATCTTGTCGTTCTGCGTGGCTATGAAAGCCGAATACACGTAGGGATCGTTCTTCTTGGCTCCGTCCGACATGTATGCCGAGGCCGAATACGCCAGCGCGCGCGCCTCGCGCATCTCTTGGAATACGATCGAGTTCATGCTGCCGCCGAAATAGGTGTTGTAAAGCCTCATGGCGGGATCGTTGGCCACGTCGAACTTCTCGTCGCGGTTCGAGAACTGATAATAGTATATCTGCTTGGCATCGTACTGCGCCAGCACCACCCTGTTCTCGGGCGTGGTCTGAACGGGATACGTCCTGCTGTCGGCCATCTCGCCGCCGAACGAATGTCCGGCGAGCATCGAACGCACGTCGTCAATCTCCGTCGGTCCGTAATAGGCTATGCGATGGCCATATCCGGCCATCGCGTGTATGCGGTTCACCAGTTCGTCCGAAGTGATGTTCCTGACCGCCTCGTTGCTCAGCGTGCGCGCCTTTACGGCCTCCTCGCCATATGTCACGAACTGACGCAGCGCCGAGAAATTGGCGCTCTGACTCAGCTTGTCGTCGGCACGGCCCTTGAGTATGTCGGCTTTCAGCTGCGCGAGAATGCGCTCGTCACCCTTCACGTTGGCTATGTAGTCCTCCACCAGCGCGAGAGCCTTGGCCTCGTTCTCGGCCAGACCGTTTATGGTGAGCTGCACCATCTGCGGCTGTACCGACACGCTCATGTTGCACGCCAGCGAGTAGAGCTCCGACTGTATCTGCTCGGCGGTCTTCGTGTCCGTACCCAGATAGTCCCAGTACTGCTGCAAAGCCATCGACAGGGCCGGATCGTCGTTCGAGCCGAGGTCGTAGATCCAGCTCATGAAGAACAGGCCGTTGCTCTCGTTCTTCTTGTAGAGCACGTTCATGTTTCCGTCGTCGACAACGGTCATATCCTTGGCGTAGTCCACGAACACCGGCTCTATCGGCTTCACCTCCGACGCCTGAATCTCGGCGAGGAAGTCGCTCACCGCATCGCGGTTGGTGGCTATGGGAGTTATCTGCGGCTTGTCGATCTTCTTCTGGTCGGCATCCTCGCCCTGCAACTTGTAGACGACGGCGTAGTTGTCGTCGCCCAGCACCCTGTTGGCCCACGCCACGACGTCGTCCTTGGTGATACCCGACAGACGGTCGAGCATCGTCACCTCGTCGGCCCAGTCGGTTCCGTTTATGAAGCACTCGACGTAAGCCCGCGCGCGACCGGCGTTCGAATCGAGACGCTGCATGACGCGGCGTTTGTAGTTCGCCACCGTGGCCGTTATCACCGACTCGTCGAAATCGCCCTTGCGCAGCTTCTCTATCTCGGCCAGCGCCAGCTCCTTCACCTCGTCGAGCGTCTGTCCCTGCTGCGGTACGCCCTCGATCCATATGCCGCCGTAGTCCACGCCCACCATAGCGTATGCGCCCACGCTCTGCGCCTTCTGCTGCTGGTTGATGTCTAGGTCGATCAGACCGCACTTGCCGCTCGACAGCACGCTGCCCACGATCTCGGCTATGTCGGCATCCTCCGAACGGACGCCGCCGCACGGCCATCCCAGCATCACGAACTCGGCCTCGTTGCCGTAAAACGTCTTCGAGCGCACCCCGGTGATCGGCTCTCCGGCCGGCGCCTCATACTTCGGCAGGTCCGCATTGGGCTGCATGTCGCCGAAATACTTGTCGATCGTGGCTATCATCGCATCCGGATCGAAATCGCCCGAAAGACAAATGGCCATGTTGTTGGGCACGTAATACGTCTGGTAATACTTCTTGATGTTGGTTATCGACGGGTTCTTCAGATGATCCTGATACCCCAGCACGGTGTGCCGTCCGCTCGGATCGTTGGGATAGAGCAGCGACAGCATGCCGTAGTACGCCTTCTCGCCGTCGCTTGTGAGCGACATGTTGTACTCCTCGTAAACGGTCTCCAGCTCGGTGTGGAATCCGCGGATCACGGCATTCTTGAAACGGTCGCTCTGAATCTTGGCCCAGTTCTCAATCTGGTTCGAGGGTATGTCCTCGGTGTACACCGTCTCGTCGAACGAGGTCCACGCGTTGGTGCCGTCGGCCGATATGGCGGCCATCAGCTTGTCGTACTCGTTGGGGATCGCGAGCTGCGAGGCAAGCTGCGACACCGAGTCGATCTGTGCGTATATCGCCTTGCGCTCCGCGGCATCGGTCTTGGTGCGATACACCTCGAACAGACGCTCGATCTCGTCCAGCAACGGCTTCTCGGCCTCGTAGTCCTGCGTGCCGAACTTCGCGGTGCCCTTGAACATCAGATGTTCGAAATAGTGCGCCAGACCCGTCGTCTCCTCGGGGTCGTTCTTCGCACCCACCTTCACGGCGATGTAGGTCTGCAGACGCGGAGCCTCTTTGTTTACGGTCATGTAGACCTTCAGTCCGTTGTCCAAAGTATAGATACGCGTTTTGAGCGGATCGCCCGCCACACTCTCGTACCTGTACTTCGAACACGAGGTCACCGCCAAAGCCATGACAGCGACCAGCAATAGCAATTTTGTTCTCATTGTACCTGAAATTTGGGTCATATCCAATCGGAACCCGTTAATAATCACCTGCAAATATACATAAGAAAACGGCCCGATGTTTAATTTCGCGCCGTTTTTATCGTTTTTCGCCGCAGCACGCCCTACATGCGGCCGAACACTCCCTGCACATCGTTCCAGATGCAGTACATCATGAATCCCGACGCCGCCATCTTCATGCCCGTCCCCACGAAGAACGACACGAGCGATCCGGCCCCAACCTTCACCGCCCTGTGCAGATTCTGCCGTTCATGCAGCAGCTCGCCCGCCACGGCTCCGGCGAACGGGCCGATCAGTATTCCCGCGGGACCAAGCAACAGCATTCCCGCGAACACGCCCACCGTGGCGCCTATCATCCCCGCGCGCGATCCGCCGAACATGCGGCTGAAATATGCCGGCAGAACATAGTCGAGAACGGTGACCGCCACCGTGACTATTCCCCACAGCCACATACTGCCGCCCGTAAGCGCCGACGCATCGGTCCGGCAGGCGCACAGCATGCCGAAATACGACAGTGCCGGCCCGGGCACCACCGGAAGCACCGCACCGGCTATTCCGGCCGCACCGCATACGAGGGCCAGTATGGCCAGAAACACATCCATGCTCCGCGGCTACTTCACCAGCCTGTTCGTCGCCGAATCGGGGAATACGACCGACGGTTCGAACCGTTTGGCCTCCTCGAAATCCATCAGCGCATAAGATACGATTATGACCAGATCGTCCACAGCCACCTTGCGGGCCGCAGCGCCGTTCAGACATATGCATCCGCTCCCGCGCTCACCCTTTATTACATACGTTTCGAGCCGCTCGCCGTTGTTTATGTCGAGTATCTGCACCTTCTCGCCCCCGATCATTCCGGCGGCGTCGAGCAGATCCTCGTCTATCGTTATGCTGCCAACGTAATTCAGATTGGCCTCGGTCACCCTCACGCGGTGAATCTTCGATTTCAATACTTCTACCAACATCGCTTCCTTTTCCTTATATTTCGCGATTTCACTTCGTAATCTCCGCCGCCCCACATCCGCCGCCCCGCATCCGCCGGTTCCGTCCGGCAGTCCGTTCCCGCTGCCCGGCGGCACGGCCGGCCCGCGGCCGACGGATTCCGTTCTTATTTTATGCGGACGTTATCTATCAGACGTATCTGTCCCGCCTGCACGGCTATGCAGCCCTGTATGCGGTCGCTGTCGCACCACGCCTCCACCTGCTGCATGGTCAGGGCGTCCACCGCCTGAAAATATATCACCTTCAGCAGTCCGTCGCTCTCCACTTCGCTCACCACCCATTCCGCGAGCCGTGCAGGCGTCATCACGGCCGACTTCGCGGCGCACTGCGACAGCACTCCGTATATGCGCGGCGCAGCCTTGCGGTGCGGCTCGTCGAGCAGCGTGTTGCGCGACGAGAGGGCCAGTCCGTCGTCACCCCTGACTATGGGGCACTCCACGATGGTCACATCGGTGCCCAGCTGCCCTACCATGGCCTTTATGACGGCTATCTGCTGGAAATCCTTCTCGCCGAAGTATGCCCGCGCCGGCTCCACGATGGCGAACAGGCGGCTCACCACCTGCGCCACCCCGTTGAAGTGACCCGGACGCGTGGCGCCCTCCATCACCTTGTCCACCTGTCCGAAATCGAACACGCGCGTATCGGGTTCCGGATAGATCTCCTCAACCGACGGCATAAGCACGTAATCGGCTCCCGCCTGCTCCAGAAGGGCCATGTCGGCCTCGGGCGTACGCGGATAGTTTCTCAGATCGTTCTTGTCGTTGAATTGTGTGGGATTGACGAACACGCTCACCACCACAGTCGCGCATTCGCGACGCGCACGCTCCACCAGTGAACGGTGGCCGGCATGCAGAGCGCCCATCGTAGGCACGAAGCCCACGCCTCGGCGGTCGACCGACGAAAGCTCATTCCGCAGGTCGCTGACTTTGTACAGTGTCTTCATTTATTATACGAACGCTTAAAAACGCGGTTCCATAAAACTGCGGCAAAGTTATATAATTATATTCGAATTAAAAATCACATGCGGCGATAAAAATGCGGCGCGGTGAAAAAACACCGCGCCGTAAGCACTCCGTCCGCACATACCGGGCCCAGCACCCGGCCGGCAATCAGTAGCGGCTGTCGTCGGCGTCTATGTAACACCACATCACGGCCAGCGCGCACACGGTCAATATCGCGACCGATGCCGTCACGTTGAAGAAGTTTCCGAATACGAACCACATGGCGGCGAATGCGGCCAGCACCGTGAACACATACACCAGTTCGCGGCCGTGCCATGCCGGAGCGAACTCCCGCCTGCGGTTGCACAACACCGCGTCGACCGAGTAGCGTCCCGCGCCGAGCGCCATCACGGCCATGTATATGCCGAGGAACAGCATCGGCAGCACCTTGACCTTGAACGGGTCGGCGAAGTGGAACTTGGTGGCCACGCCCATGTGGAACGCCAGCAGCAGCGCCATTGCGCGTGTCTGCACGCCGGCGATGAGCAGCACGGTGAAGCCCAGCTGAGCGACAAGCGTCAGCACCAGCGACGGTTCCATACCGATGCCTATCGGATCGCCGAAGAAATCGGCGGCCAGTTCGTCGTAACGCGCCAGCTTGTCCACCCCGTAAGGGATCATGAGCAGTGCCGCGAAAATGCGCAGTGCCAGCAGCACGATGCTGCGCCGCTCGCTCGAAAACGTGTCGGCCGACAGCAGCCAAAGCTTGAATCTTTTCATTTCGTATGGGTTTTTAGGTTTCGAATCCCGGGGCCGCACGGCACGCTTCCGGCGCGCGGCATTGCGGGTTCACGTTCATAAATTCATATTCAGTTCACCGACGGCAGGAACGAGTAGTTCTTCGAGTAGTCGAGCATCTGCTCCACGTAACCGGTCCCGCCGACTATCTTCACATCCACTATCTCGCCGTTCTTCACCACCGGCTCGTAGTCGGGATTGACGAATCCGCTGTAAGGCTCGATGCCGAGCTTGGCGTAACGCTCCAGCACCTCGCGGTGCAGTTCGGGATCGACCTTCACTGCATACCGCTCCACAATGGCGCGGCCGGCCTCGTAGTCGCCCGTCGACTTTATGCGCTGCACCTCGCGCAGCATCTGTCCGAAGAGCTGGCGCAGACGGTCGAAATCGTTCACCACTATGTAGCGTTTGCCGTCCTGCTCGATCCACTCCATCACGTTGTCGGCACGTCCCTTCTCGTAACACCACTCGGCTATCATCTTGCGGTTGCGCATGTGCGCCTCCTCGACGTTCTTGCCCGGCTCGATGCGCGCCAGCTGCGTCATCATGCCGTTCATTACGTAGTCGGCATACTGCGCCTTGGCCACGTCGAGCGAGGGGATCAGCCCCAGCTCCACCATCTTGGGATCGCCCAGATAGTAGAGTCCGAACAGGTCGGCGCGGGCCTCTTCGAGCGTCGACGTGTAGCTCTTCAGCTCGCCGCCCTTCACTCCGGGGGCGAGCTGTCCCGATCCGTGTCCCAGACACTCGTGCAGATCGGTGTGCAGGTCGTCGGCCAGCTTGCCGTACTGCTTCATGCGCTCGCGGTCCTCGGCGCGCAGCACGAACTCCTCGTTGAAACCGTTGCCCTGCGCCGCCTTGTCGTAGGCGTAGGTGATGTTGTCTATCGTCACCGACTTCGATCCGTACTCCTTGCGTATCCAGTCGGCGTTGGGCAGATTGATGCCTATGGGAGTGGCCGGATAGCAGTCGCCGCCCAGCATGGCCACGGTTATCACCTTGGCCGACACGCCCTTCACCGTCTTCTTGCGGAACGCCGGATCAATGGGCGAATTGTCCTCGAACCACTGCGCGTTCTGCGATATTATACGCGTGCGGCGGCACGCCGTGCTGTCCACGAAATTGACGGTCGACTCCCACGACGCCTTGCGGCCCAGCGGATCGCCGTAGTCCTCGATGAATCCGTTCACGAAGTCGACGTTCGACGTCTCGTCGCCCACCCACAGGATGTTGTAGCGGTCGAACTCGCGCAGATCGCCCGTGCGGTAGTAGTTCACCAGCGCGTCGATTATGCTCTTCTGCGGTTCGTCGGCCACGTCGCCGGCCTGCTCCAGCCAGTATATGATCTGCTCTATCGCCGCCGAGTACATTCCGCCCAGACGCCACGTGCGCTCGACGATCCTGCCGTCGGCCTCCTTCACCAGTTTCGAGTTCAGGCCGTAAGACACGGGCTGCGGATCGTTGCGATCGCCCACGACGGCATAGAAGTCCTCCACCTCCTTCATCGTCACGCCCTCGTAGTAGTTGCATGCCGACTCGACCACCATGTCCACGCCGTCGGTCTGGTTGAGCCGCGTGGGATATAGCGCAGGATCGAATATGATGTCGCACAGCTCGCCGGCGGCAATTGGCAGCCCGTCCGCGTCGACATACTTGCCGAGCATGCCCTCGAACCAGTCGCGCGGGAACTCGGGCCGGAACTTGTCGTTGGAGTAGTGGTGATGTATGCCGTTGGCGAACCACACCTTCTTGAGATACTTCTCCATCGCCGCGAACTCGGCCGACTTGCGGTTGCCGTCGTATTTGACGTAGATATCCTCCAGCGCGCGGCGCACCGTAAGGTTATACTTGAAATTCTGGTCGTACAGTATGTCGCGGCCGCATTTGGCGGCCTGCGCCAGATAGTATATCAGTTTTTTCTGCTGCAAAGGCAGACTCTCGAATCCGGGGACCTCGTATCGCAGCACCTTGATGTCGTCGAAACGGTCGACTATCCAAGGTCTGTCCCCTGCGGCGTCCGCTCCTGTCTCGGGGGCATTGCCGCGGCACCCGATAAGCGATGAAAGCATGAAACCCATAATCGTTGCAATTAGTACTGATCCGGTCGTTCTCATAATTATTCGTCGGTTCATATAAATATTCCGTGCCAAAGTTATCGCTATTTTTCGGATTTACCTCATTTCCGCGCACCTAAATGGTCCGTAACGGCAAGTTTTTCGCCGCAATAGCCCTCTCCGCGGCGGTTCCGGCCGCCGGCCTGCCGCTGCGCGAGGATCATGCCCCGCCCCTGCGGAGGGCCGATCTGCGGCAGGAGCGGCCGCCGGCCGGAGAGCCCGTTTTTTTTGAATGTCGCCGATTTTTACTACATTTGTAAGTAATTTGGCGCCATGCCAGAAAACAGACTGCTATGAACCTGAACCGAATTCTGACGGCTGCGGCCGCTCTGATGTGCTCGTGCGCGGGATCTCCCGGCGAGGCCGCACTGAGCGTCGACTCCCAGCCCCCCGTTTTCCCCGACTACGCCGGCGTGACGGTGCCATGCAACATCGCGCCGCTCAACTTCGCCGTCGACGATGCCGGATTCGTCCGCGCCGAGTTCGCCTCGGCCGGCGTGCGGCGGTTCTCGGTCGAGGGGCGCAGGGGCGTGATCGACATTCCGGCCAAGAAGTGGCGCGAGCTGCTGTCCGGGGCCGGCGACGTCGAGATCACAGTTTCGGCGTGGACCGCCGACAACCCCGACGGAGTGCGTTACAGTCCGTTCACCGTACATGTGGCCGACGACCCGATCGACGGATGGCTGGCCTACCGCCTCATGGAACCCGGCTACGAGGGCTGGCTGCAGATGGGCATCTACCAGCGCGACCTGACCTCGTTCACCGAGAAGGTGCTGGTCGACAACTCGGTGAACGGCATGGGCTGCGTCAACTGCCACTCGTTCTGCGGCTATGATCCCGACCGCATGATGTTCCACTCGCGCAGCGAGGGCGGCGGCACGGTGTTCTGGCAGGACGGCGAGGCCAAGAAGGTCAACCTCGCGGGCATAGGCCCCAAGAAACAGGGCACCTATCCGAAGTGGAACCCGCAGGGGCGCTACGTGGCCTACTCGTCGAACGAGACCTACCAGACATTCTATGCCACCGACCGTCAGGTGAACGAGACGTTCGACACCGCGTCCGACATCATAATCTACGACACCGAGTCGGGCCGCGTGCTCACCGACGACCGTTTCATGACCCGCAACCGGTGGGAGAGCTATCCCGAGTGGACACCCGAAGGCGACCACCTGCTGTTCGCCTCGGCCGAGGGCGTGGATATGCCGCGCGACCGACGCAATCTGCACTACGACCTGCTGCGCGTGCCCTTCGACCGCGCTACGGGCATGCTCGGCGAGCGTGTCGACACGCTCTACGACTCGCGCGCCGACGGCGGCAGCGCCTCCTATCCGCGCGTGTCGCCCGACGGACGCTTCCTGATGTACACGCGTGCCGACTGCGGCACATTCCCCGTGTGGCACAAGGAGGCCGATCTCGCGATGATCGACCTCGCGAGCGGCGAGGCAGTCGACGTATCGGCCCTGAACAGCGACAGCAGCGAGAGCTACCACTCGTGGTCGTCGTCGGGCCGCTGGGTAGTGCTGGCCAGCCGCCGGCTCGACGACCGCTACGCCCGCCTGTTCATCGCCCGCGTGTCGGAGGACGGGGTGTGCGGCAAGCCGTTCCTGCTGCCGCAGCGCGACCCCGAGCACAACATTCTGCGGCTTAAATCGTATAATATACCCGAGTTCGTGAAGGGCGAGGTGCGTCTGCCGGTCAAGAGGCTGCGCGAGCTGCTGGGCAGCCGGACGTCCAATGGCACGGGAAACCGTGCGGTAAACTGACCCCGGCACGGCGCATAATGCTACAAAACCTGAAAATACGTTTTATGAAAAAGACAATATTGACCCATTCGGCATTGCTGGCGCCCGCAGCGTTCGTGTTCTGGCTGCTGGCCTATCCGCATACGCTGCGGTGGATGGAGGAGTATTCGTTCTTCAGCACTCTGCCCGACTTCCTGCACCTTCAGGTGCGCTATCCGTCCGAGGCGCTGAAATACGCCGGAGCGTTCCTGCTTCAGTTCTACCGCTGGCCAGCAGCCGGCGCGCTGTTGCAGACGCTTATGGCGTGGATCGTCCTGATGTGCGCCGACGCGGTGGCATTCCGGCTGCTGCGGCGCGAGAGACTGATGTGGACGGCATTCGTCCCCGCGGCCGTGTTCGTGGCCCTGCAGTGCGGATACCGCGATCTGGAGGGGTCGCTCGCATGGTGTCTCGCGTCGGTCGTGACGGCCGCGGCGGTCCGCATCTTCATCAGCCGGCCCGACGACAACGCATTCCGTGCGCCCGTGTCCGCCGCACCCGGACCCGCGAAGCGTGGCCGTGCGGCGAAACAGCCGGAACGCAACCGGCATACGGCGAGCGTGAACGCCGTCTGCCGCTACGCTCTGCCCGCCGCGCTGCTGGCCGCAGGCATGGCCGTATCGCTGTCGGACGACGAGTGCCGCGTGCGCGAACGCATACACGAGACCGAGCATCTGGCCGAGGCCGGTCAGTGGGATCGTCTGCTGGAGAAGGTCACGCCCGAAGTGTCGGCCGCCGATCCCGTGCGGAGACGCTACGCCCTGCTGGCACTGCTGGAGACGGGGCAGCTCGCCGACCGCATGTTCGGGTACGGCATCACCTCGCCCAACGACTTCTTCTTTTCCGGCAACGACGATTTCATCGGTCTGTTCTTCAATTCGCTGCTCTACGAACGGCTGGGCATCGACAACGAGGTGACACACACCATGTACCTGCTCAACGAGCATTCGGTCTTCGGCTTTTCGTTCCGCACCCTGCGGCGCATCGCCGACGCATGTCTGCGGCAGGGCGACACCGTGCTGGCCGAGAAGTATCTGCGCGTACTGTCGCACTCGACGTGCCACGGCGGCTGGGTGCGCGAGCGCATGAAGCGGCTCGACGAACTGAAGAAATCGGACGCGGAGCCTTCCGGAGCCTTCCGGGCGAGCGACGCATGCGTGGGATCGAAGTCCGAGGCACCGCTGCTGATGGACATGTACACCATGCTGGAGGCCGATCCGCAGAACCGCAAGTATGCCGACCTGCTGATGTGCGGATTCCTGTCGGGCGGACTGCTCGACGACTTCGAACGGACGTTCGTGCAGACCGGTCCGCGTTTCTACGCCGGCGCCAAGCAACTTCCCCGCCATTACGAGGAGGCGCTGCTGCTCGTGTCGCTGCGCAATCCCGGACTGCTGGAGCAGTATCCGTCCAATCCGGCGCGCGCACGCGAGTTCCGGCACTTCACCGAGCTGATGAACAAGGGTCTGCGCGCATCGGTCAAGCAGAACTATCCCGACACATTCTGGGCCTACATGTACTGCGATTAACATGCGGCACGCCGTCCGTCGCCGGACGTATTGTCGTAAAAACCATGGATGACTATGATCAATAATATAATAAAGTATACCGTTGCGGCCGTTTCCGCCGCGCTGCTGTTTTCTTGCCGCGGCGGCGGTGAGGCCCACGGCCGCGCCGACGTCCCGCCCCCGATATTTCCCGACTATGCCGGCGTGACGGTGCCATGCAACATCGCGCCGCTCAACTTCAAGATTCACGGCGCCAGCCGCATACGCGCCGAGTTCGCCTCGGCCGGCGTGCGGCGGTTCTCGGTCGAGGGACGCAGGGGCGTGATCGACATTCCGGCCAAGAAGTGGCGCGAGCTGCTGTCCGGGGCCGGCGACGTCGAGATCACAGTTTCGGCGTGGACCGCCGACAACCCCGACGGAGTGCGTTACAGTCCGTTCACCGTACATGTGGCCGACGACCCGATCGACGGATGGCTGGCCTACCGCCTCATGGAACCCGGCTACGAGGGCTGGCTGCAGATGGGCATCTACCAGCGCGACCTGACCTCGTTCACCGAGAAGGTGCTGGTCGACAACTCGGTGAACGGCATGGGCTGCGTCAACTGCCACTCGTTCTGCGGCTATGATCCCGACCGCATGATGTTCCATGCCCGCAGCGAGGGCGGCGGCACGGTGTTCTGGCAGGACGGCGAGGCCAAGAAGGTGAATCTGGCGGACATAGGGCCCAAGAAGCAGGGCACCTACCCGATGTGGAATCCCCGCGGGCGCTATGTGGTTTTCTCGTCCAACGACACGGCGCAGTCGTTCTACGGCGGCCACGGACAGCCGATCGAGGTCTACGACCGCAGTTCCGACCTGATGATCTACGACACAGAGTCGGGCCGCGTGCTCACCGACGACCGTTTCACCTCCGACGACCGCTGGGAAACCTTTCCTGCGTGGTCGCCCGACGGCCGGTACCTGTACTTCTGCTCGGCCGAACCGCAGTCCATGCCGCTCGGCCGCAGCAGGCTGCATTACGACCTGCTGAGGGTGGAGTTCGATTTCGAGTCGGGCCGGCTGGGCGAAACCGTCGAGACACTATGCGATTCGCGCAAGGAGGAATGCAGCGTGTCGTTTCCGCGCGTGTCGCCCGACGGACGCTTCCTGATGTACACGCGCGCCGGCTGCGGCACATTCCCCGTGTGGCACAAGGAGGCCGATCTCGCGATGATCGACCTCGCGAACGGCCAGACCGTCGACGTATCGGCCCTGAACAGCGACGACACCGAGAGCTATCATTCGTGGTCGTCGTCGGGCCGCTGGGTGGTGTTCTCGAGCCGGCGGCTCGACGGCCGCTACACACGGCTGTACATCGCCCGCATGTCGCCAGACGGCCGGTGCGGCAAGCCGTTCCTGCTGCCGCAGCGCAACCCCGAACAGAACATGTGGCGGCTCAAGTCGTACAACATACCCGAGTTCGTCAGCGGCGAGGTGCATCTGCCGCTCGGCCGGCTGAAAAAAATGCTCGGCGGCGCGCGTTGACGCCCGTCCGCCCGACATGACAAGAAACGATCATATGAAAAAGACTCTACTTCTGCATACCGCCCTGCTGCTGCCGACGGTGTTCGTGTTCTGGCTGGCGGCCTATCCCGAAACCATGCGGTGGATGGAGGGCATATCCTACTTCTCGACCCTGCCCGACTTCCTGCACCTTCAGGTGCGCTATCCGTCCGAGGCGCTGAAATACGCCGGAGCGTTCCTGCTTCAGTTCTACCGCTGGCCAGCAGCCGGCGCGCTGTTGCAGACGCTTATGGCGTGGATCGTCCTGATGTGCGCCGACGCGGTGGCATTCCGGCTGCTGCGGCGCGAGAGACTGATGTGGACGGCATTCGTCCCCGCGGCCGTGTTCGTGGCCCTGCAGTGCGGATACCGCGATCTGGAGGGGTCGCTCGCATGGTGTCTCGCGTCGGTCATGACTGCCGCGGCCGTCAGCGGCCTTGCATGGCGGCACGGCACCCCGATCATGAAAGGCGGAAAAGCATCCGGCGACGGCACTGCCGGCAGCCTCGCGATGCAGGCGATCATCCCGCTGGCGCTGCTGGCTGCGGGCATGGCGGTGTCGCTGGCCGACCGGGAGTACCGCGTGCGCGAACGCATACACGAGACCGAGCGCATGGCCGACACCGGACGGTGGGACGACATTCTCGAACGGGTCACACCCGAGGTGTCGGCGGCCGATCCCGTGCGGCGGCGTTACGCCCTGCTGGCGCTGAGCGCCAAGGGCCGGCTTGCCGAGGAGATGTTCCGCTACGGCGCCGAGGATGCCGACGACCTCTTCTTCGCATACGGCAACGATGCCATAAGCTGCTTTTTCAACGCCCTGCTGGCCGAGAATCTCGGGCTCGACAACGAGTCGATACACCAGATGTTCCAGCTCAACTCGCTCGCGCCGCTGGGCACATCGTTCCGCTCGCTGCGCCACATAACCGACGCCTGCCTGCGGCAGGGCTACACGACCTTGGCCGAGAAATATCTGCGCGTCCTGTCGCACTCGACATGCCACGGCGGATGGGTGCGCGACAGGGTGAATGGTCTGCGGCGGGCGAAGTCCGACGCGGACGAGCGTGCCGACGACGCCATTCTGACATGCGCGCACAACGACCTCCCGCTGCTGACCGACATGGCTTGTCTGTTCGACGCGCAGCCCGGCAACCGCATGTGCGGCGACATGCTGCTGTGCGGTCTGCTGGCGACACGCGACACCGAGCGTTTCGCCCAGCTGTTCCCGCACGTGATGCGGACGGCATATCCGCAGGCCGGAGCGGGACGCCTGCCGCGACACTACGAGGAGGCGTTGCTCCTGCTGTCGCGGCAATATCCCGAGCTGCTGCACCGATACAGCATAAATCCCCTGCGCGCCAAGGAGTTCGAAAAATTCGCGAAGCTGATGGATGCCGGACGCCGCGACGAAGCCTGCGCCATGTATCCCGGCAGTTTCTGGGCATACATGTACAGCCGGCAGTAACCCGAAGCAACCGCGCCATAACACGGCCGCCGGCCCGCAATGCTTGTCCTCGCATCGGGCCGGCGGTAACTTTTCATGGCGACGGAAGCGTGCGCCCCGGCGGTGTCCGCCCTATCGCACGTCGCGGCACGTGGCGCCGCGCGCCTCGAACCACGGATTGTGCAGGTCGGACTTGTTGTAGAGCAGCGGCTCGCCCTCCGGATACGACAGCGTGCTGCCTCCGGCCTCGGCCAGTATGAGTTCGCCCGCTGCGGTGTCCCACTCGTAGGTGTTGGTGGTGCGCACGTAATAGTCGACGGCCCCTTCGGCCAGCAGACAGAACTTGTAGGAGCTGCCCTGCTCGACCACTTCCAGATCGGGATGCGCCTCGCGCAGCGAGTCGATCCGGCTGAATGTCTCCGGCGTCTGGTGCGAGCGCGACACGGCCACGCGGAAGCCGTCGTGGCGGCTGTCCGCCAGCGGAAGCCGCTCGCGGCGTGCGAGTATCTGCTCCGTACTGTAATCGGGATCGTCCTGCGGAGCGATGCCGCGCAGCAGATAGGCCCCCATCCCCTTGGCCGCCATGTACATCCGGCAGTGGTAGGGAACGTACAGCACCGATCCCACGCACTCGTTGTCGGCCATGAGCGCTATGTTCACCGTGAACTCGTTGTTACCCTTTATGAACTCCACCGTGCCGTCGAGCGGGTCGACCAGCAGAAACAGCTCCCAGTTGCGTCGCTCGTCGAAAAGCATCTCGCGTCCCTCCTCGCTCAGCACGGGGATGCGCGTCGGGCCGAGATACTCCTTTATCGTGTTGTGGGCCACGCGGTCGGCCACGGTTATGGGAGTCCTGTCGCTCTTCAGACTGATGTCGTAATCCTCGCGGTTCTTGTATATCTTCATTATTGCGGCACCGGCCTTCACGGCGGCATTGAAGCACTGCGGCAGAAGCCGGGCCTTGATCTGTTCCACTATCTGGTTTTCAGCCATCATTTATCATTTGTTTTAGATCGTTCGTAAATATAGTCATTATTTATGAAACCGTAAATTTTTGCGGCCCAAAAAGACGGCACACACGACCTATGTGACATAAAATTGTCCTAACGGAACACGGAGCGGGCGATGCGGCCGTCTCGGCGTAACACACCGACGCGATCCACAGCGCGGCCGACGCCGCCACGGCCGCCGCCATTGCGGGCCCGAACAACACGGCCGCCGCCGTACACGACGGCAGCAGTAGCGCTAAAACCGTGCTCCATGCCGCAATTCGCCAGCGGCGCGCGCCGCAGACATGATACGTGAGCGGCACCCGCAGACGAAGCACCGCCCGGCGCGGTATGTGACGCAGCATGCGTGGCGAGAATCCGCCCGCGCCGATGACCGTGTCGCGGTGGAATATGCGGCATCCGGCCCCCGCCGCCGACCACAACAGCGCCACACGGTCGCGCCCGTCGGATGCGATGGCCGCGGCGGCCGTCTCGACGGCATCGGGCACAAGACATGTGTCGAGGCCCACGGGCATTATGTAATCATATGTGGCCACGGCCGCTCCGGCGTCGAGATCGTCATACGGCGACTGCCGGCGGCGGTCGACCAGAATCAGCCGGCGGTAGTTCCGCCGCCGCGAACGGTAGAGCGCACGCACGCGGGCCGCCGGCAACTCGTCGGACGGTGTGCAGTCGACCCTTATCATGCCGTAATGCTCCGCTATGCCGCGGAACGCATCCGGCGACAGCTGCGCGTCGAGCACCACGATCAGCTCGTAGCGGCCGTACTCCGCCCCGAGCAGGTTCTCTATGCGGTCCCGATCAGCGACACCCGTGCACACGGCCGATATGCCGACGAATCCCACCGACTCGCAGCACCCTGCCGTGTCCTGCGACAGCAGCCGCTGACGCCGCCCGGCACGCAGTGTACGCACCATGCCGGCGAGTGCGGCGGCGCACGCGGCGGCGAGCAGGCCGAGAGTGACGCATTGTGCTAACGGCATACCAGATCGCGTTTGTAGGAGTTTATGAGCGATTCGGCATAGCGGCTCTCATGCTCCGACATGAGCGCCCGCACCGCCTGCGGCGAGTATCCCTCGGCGGCGAGGTGGCGGCACAGCTCCTTGCGCCGCGCGGCCGTCATGGCGGCCAGCCGCTCGCGTATGCCCACACGGTCGAGAGGCCGGCCGAGCGAGGCGAGTGTGTAGAGCGCCTCGCGGACCACGAGCGGATCGCGGTCGGAGACGGCTATGTTGTACAGCGGCCGCCCGGCCGTCACGATGCCGAAATCGCGCACTATGGCCATCCCCAGCATCCGCAGGTTGCGGTTGGAGTTGGCCAGCAGAGGCTCGAATGCTATCGGGAGCAGCCCCCGCCGCAGCAGCGCCACGATCTGCGCCACGTCGAAAGGCGTGAGCGCATAGCGGTACGACGCCAGCGTGCGTATGGCCATCGCAGGATTGGCGGCCAGCACCGCCACGAGTGCGCGTATCCGCACGTCACGGTCGCGCGATACGGTGTAGCGCGCAAGCGCCGAAGCCAGATCGCCGTGCGAGGGCACCGAACTTATCAGAGCGAGCAGATGCGCCCTCCGCGCTCCGCGCGAGCGGGCTATGCGGCGCAGGAGGAAACGGTCCAGAGCGTTGCGGTCGACCGTATCCTGCAATGCGGCCGCGTCGGCGCCGTAGGTGTGGCGCATCACCAGATGCATGGCCTCGGCCAGCGCCATGCGGCGGCGCGGGGTGTCGGCGACGATGCATGCGGCGGCCGGTCCTTCGCCGAGTATGCGGACGATACGGCTCACGTACTCCCGTCTTCTGCCGCCGCTGCCGAACGTTCCCCGCGCCCGGCGGCGTCCGGCAACCGCCGAAGCCGCGAAAAGAGCGAGCGCGCAGGCCGCCGCCGCTGCCGCGAATATGGCTGCGAGCGTGTTCACGTCCGGTCGGCGTTTCCGGTCAGCGACTCCACCTTGCGCTGCAGGCGGCTCATGCAGACGGGGAATGTCATGTACTGGTCGACCCCGCAGTCGAGAAGGCTCAGCACCGTCTGCTCCGACTGCTGCCACGACACCACGTACACCGCCGGGCGGCGGTCGGACGCGGTGCGTATGCGGCGTATGAATTCCGATCCGTCGACAAACGGGGCCACGGCCAGCACTATCACCAGATCGGGCCTCTGCCGCAGACATGCCGACACGGCCTGACGCGCCGATCCGCAGCACTCCACCGCCGCCGCTGCGTCGCCGATGATGTCGGCGACCATGTATCCCACGATGCGGCGGCGCGAATATATGACTATTTTTCCTCTGTTCATTCCGACGAAAGTTTGCCGCCGTTGACGATCGAAAAATGTGCCAAATGCGCCCCGTGCGAAAAAAATGTGGCGCAGAGTATTGCGGCATAATATTTTTTCGTATATTTGCGGGTCGGATTCCGACAGAATACATAATATACTTTAGAGTAAATGTACGTTATAGTAGAGATCGCAGGTCAGCAGTTCAAGGCTGAAAAGGGTCGCAAGCTCTATGTTCACCGTCTTCAGGGCGACGTCGAGTCGTCGGTGAGCTTCGACAAAATCCTGCTTGTAGACAACGACGGTCAGGTCAAGGTAGGCGCACCTGCAGTAGAAGGCGCCTCGGTTAAGTGTAAGATCTTGAAGCACCTCAAGGACAACAAGGTTCTGGTGTTCAAGAAGAAGCGTAGAACGGGCTATCAGAAGTGCAACGGTCACCGTCAGTACCTGACCCAGATTCTCGTGGAGGATATTGTTGCATAACGTAAAATTTTAGAGAAACATGGCACACAAAAAAGGAGTAGGTAGTTCAAAGAACGGCCGTGAGTCGGAGAGCAAGCGACTCGGTGTTAAACTTTTCGGTGGTCAGTTCGCTAAGGCCGGCAACATCATCGTCCGTCAGAGAGGTACTGTTCACAATCCGGGTGAGAACGTAGGCATGGGCAAGGATCACACGCTCTTCGCCCTGATCGACGGAACCGTGGAGTTCTGCAAGAAGTCGTCGGGCAAGTCTTACGTAAGCGTGACCCCTCTGGCCGAATAAGGTCGGGGCACAACCGAATAACAGATGCGGGCCGGAACATTCCGGCCCGCTCTTTTTCTGCCGTCCGCGCATCCCCCGCATGACCGCCCGCATCCGTCAGCAAAGCGGATACTTGCCGCCGATCATGCCGTTCTTTCGGAATAATTTGCTATATTTGCACTTCAGTCAGCACCTCCGCGCCGGAACCGCTCCACGCAGAGGCGCGGACAAATCGGAACACGAAACGCAAAAATAACATAACAGCCATGGTAGCAGACAAGTACACGCCGCAGGACATCGAGTCCAAGTGGTACGAGTATTGGATCGACAACAGACTTTTCCACTCCGAGCCCGACGCTCGCGAGCCCTACACGATAGTTATCCCGCCCCCCAACGTGACGGGCATGCTCCACATGGGCCACATGCTCAACAACACGCTTCAGGACGTGCTCATGCGCCGTGCGCGCCAGTTAGGCAAGAACGCCTGCTGGGTTCCGGGCACCGACCACGCCTCGATAGCCACCGAGGCCAAGGTCGTGGCCAAGCTCCGCGACGAAGGCATCGACAAGGCGAGCCTCACGCGCGAGCAGTTCCTCGCCCACGCGTGGGAGTGGAAGGAGAAGCACGGCGGCATCATCCTCAAGCAGCTGCGCAAGCTGGGCGCCTCGTGCGACTGGGACCGCACCTGCTTCACCATGGACGGACCGCGCACCGAGGGAGTCATCAAGGTCTTCGTCGACCTCTACAACAAGGGCAAGATCTACCGCGGCGTGCGCATGGTTCACTGGGATCCCTCGGCCAAGACGGCCCTGTCGGACGAGGAGGTGATCTACAAGGAGTCGCAGGGCAAGCTCTACTACCTGCGCTACATGATCGAGGGCACCGACCGCTATCTTGTGGTCGCCACCACCCGTCCCGAGACCATTCTGGGCGACACGGCCGTGTGCCTCAACCCCAATGACGAACGCTACCGCGACATTCCGGCCGACGCACGCGTCATCGTGCCGCTCGTGGGCCGCTCGATCCCCGTCATCCGCGACGAATACGTCGACATCGAGTTCGGTACCGGTGCGCTGAAGGTCACCCCCGCCCACGATGTCAACGACTACATGCTGGGCGAGAAGTACAACCTCGCGACCATCGACATATTCAACGACGACGGCACGATCAACGACAAGGTGGGCATGTACGCCGGCATCGACCGCTTCGAGTGCCGCCGCATAATCGAGGGCGACCTTCAGGCCGCGGGCCTCATGGAGAAGGTTGAGCCCTACACCAACAACGTAGGCTATTCCGAGCGCACGGGCGTCGCTATCGAGCCGAAA
>CAZFIN010000009.1:0-38798 GCA_964519525.1 uncultured Alistipes sp.
GACGGCCGCCTGGCGGATGATCGTGAAGATCATCACGCGCGTGAGCTGTTTGCCGCGGTTGTTCAGGAACAGCGTGTCCTCGCTGCGGCGGGCGCTGCGGCGCGTCTCCAGATAGAGCTGTATGCGGTCGCGGGCCACGCCGCTCACCGGAACCAGCCGCTGTTTGTCGCCCTTGCCTATGATGCGTATGTAGCCCTCGCCGAAGAAGAGGTCGCCGATCTTCAGGTCGCACAGCTCCGAGACCCGCAAGCCGCACGAATAGAGCACCTCGATGATGGCGCGGTCGCGCAGGCCCTTGGGCGTCGAGGGGTCGATGGACGATATCAGCCGGTCGATCTCGTCCGTCGAGAGCGTGTCGGGCAGCGGCCGTCCGGCCTTGGGCGCCTCGACCGTCTCGGCGGGTGACGACTCGATCATGTCGTTGAGCAGCATGAAATTGAAGAAACTCTTTATGCCGCTCAGGCTGCGGGCCTGCGAACTCTTCTCGCGGCCGTGGTCGTAGAGCCACTCCATGTAACGCCCTATCATGCCGCGCTCGACCTTGCGCGGCGGCACGTCGTAGTGCAGCAGCACGAAATGGGCGAACTGCGACAGGTCGCGCATGTAGGATTCGATGGTATTGCGCGAGAGATGCTTCTCAAGCCGCATGTAGGTGCGGTAGCTGCGCGAAATTTCCTCCCACTTTTTAACGTGTTCTGCCATATTCTTTCTAACTTTGTCGGTTGCGAAGATACGAAAATTTTACATAATATGGAATATGTCGAACTTGATATTCCTGTCGACGGCGACCAGTGCGCCGAGATAGTGACGGCGCTGCTGTCCGACTGGCCGTTCGAGGCGTTCGCCGAGGAGGAAGGGCATCTGAAGGCCTACATCCGCGAGAGCGACTATGCCGCATGCCGCGACGAAGCGGCCGCAGCGCTCGACAGTGCCGGTGTGGCGTGCCGCGCCGAACGCCGCATAGCCCAGCAGAACTGGAACGCCGCATGGGAGAGCGACTTCGAACCGGTGGAGGTCAACGGACGCCGTGCGGTACGCATACGCGCACCGCACCACAGGCCGGCGGACGAGGGTGTGATGGACGTGATAGTGGCGCCGCGCATGTCGTTCGGTACGGGGCACCACGTAACCACGGCGCTGATGACGCGGGCCGTGACGTCGATGGGAGTCGAAGGTCTTCGCGGACTGGACATGGGCTGCGGCACCGGCGTGCTGGCCATCGTGGCCGTGAAGTGCGGCGCGGCGGCCGTGACGGCCGTCGACACCGACGAATGGGCCTGCGAGAGCTGCCGCGACAGTATCGCGCTGAGCGGCACGGCCGACCGCACCGAAGTGGTGTGCGGGTCGATGGGCGACATGGCCGGCCGGACGTTCGATTTCATTCTGGCCAATATCAACCGCAACATCCTGCTCGGCATGATGCCCCTGTTCGCCGCCGCGCTCACAGCGGGCGGACGATGCGCGATGAGCGGATTCCTGTGCGAGGACACGGCGGCTATCGCCGATGCCGCACGGCGCGCCGGCATGGAGCCGGAGACGTCGGAGCAGCGCGACGGCTGGGCCGCCGTAGTGTGCCGCAGGGTGCGGTGAACCGCCGGGCACCGCCCTGCCCCTGATCCGCATTGTTTTACGACATAATTCAGTTAGCCATGACGATACTGCCAGTTTCCTACATGGGGTCGGTCGAGTACTTCGCGCGCCTACTGCGCGAGGATTGCGTGATCGACCTTGGCGAACACTACATAAAACGTTCCGTGCGCAACCGCGCCTCGATACTCTCGGCGGGCGGAGTGATGCAGCTCACGGTGAATGTCGCCGACGGCAACCGGCCATGCCGGCCCGTACGCGACGTGAGGATCGACTACTCGAAGCGGTGGCAGCATCAGCACTGGATGTCGATAGTCTCGGCCTACCGGTCGTCGCCCTATTTCGACCATTACGCCGACAGCATCGCCGGTTTCTACAACCGCAGCTGGCAATGGCTCGCCGAGTACGACATGGAGTACACGGCCGTGCTGCTGCGGCTTCTCGGCTCGGCGGCCGTGCCTCGGGTGTCGGAACGGTATGTGGAGGCCTCGGCCGGCGATGTCGACCTACGCCCCCGACAACGGCAAGGCCCGGCCTTCACGGCCGAGCCTTACATTCAGGTCTTTTCCGACCGCATGCCCTTCGCGCCCGGGCTCTCGGTCCTCGATCTTCTGATGTGCGAGGGTCCGGAAGCTATTGACGCTGTTTTAATGCGTTGCCGATTATGATCGTCTCCGTGTCGTTCAGTTCACCGGCCGTGACGCTCACCGTGTTGCGTCCCGTCATTATTATCGAGTCCGATATGAACTGACACGGTGCGTACTCTCTCACCCTGACCGGCTCCTTGTTGACGGTAAGCACGGGCGTCTCGGACGCCGACGAGTAGAACTTGATCTGCTGCACCGAGTCCTGACGTATGTTGCGGCGCTTCTCGGATATGTGCAGCGTGGGGCTCTTCGCGTTCCACAGCGCACGGTAGAGGTAGTAGGCGTCCTTCTGGTCCTTGCGGTCGAAGGTGACCAGTCCGGTACGCGATATACCGTCGGTGTGGCGCACCGATCCGAATTCGAACATGTTGTTGATCCACACGCCCCAGAACAGCGAATCGCTCATTATGTTGCGCGCATAGCCCTCGTGGAACTCGGTCTGCCAGCGCTCAGGCTGCCAGCGCGGATCCATGCGTGCCGGCTTCAGCACGTTGTCGGTCTGCTGCTCGATCGAGCCGGTCTCGCCGTAGGCTATGGCCGAACGCAGACGGCCCCACGTCTTGTGCAGCTTATCGCGCCAGATGTTCACATCCTCGATCGTGCCGCGCTCCCAACCCAGATTCTGCTGCCATACGATCAGGTCGGGCACGAAGTTGATGTCGCCGTCCTGATTGCTGCAAGCCACCGTGGGCCGCGTGGCGTCGAGCTGCTTGGCCGTGTCGTTGAGCTGGCGCACGTAGTCGAGCACATTGTCGCCGCGCATCCATATGAGCGAGTAGATGCCCCACATCACCACCGAGGGGTGGTTGTAGTTCTGTATTATCACTTCGCGCAGCTGCTGCAGTCCGTTCGCCTTGAATTTGTCGGTGGCATAGTAGAACACGTCGCTCAGGAACGGAGCGCGGGTGAACGGGGTGTCGATCCACACGAGGGTTCCGTTCTGGTCGCAGCAGTCGTACAGATACTGCGAGTGGGGCGCCGTGGCCGAGCGTATGGCGTTGGCCCCGATGTCGGCTATCTGCTGCAGGTCCTCGTCGTAGTGGCGCAGACGCATGGCGTTGGCTATGGCCGCGCGGTCGTGGTAGAGCGTGACGCCGTGCACGGGTATCTTCTGTCCGTTGAGCCGGAATCCCTCGGTCGGCGACACGTCTATCTTGCGGAATCCGGTGGTCACCGTCACCTCGTCCTCCTGCTTGGGACCTATGCCTATGGTGACGGTGTAGAGGTTGGGCTCGTCGCAGCTCCACAGCTGCGGCTCGTCGATGGTGAACGGGATGTCGACGGGTTTGCCCTCCTCGATGCGGCCCTTGAGATAGCGCGTGAATACGGCGTCGCCCTGCGGCCCGCGCACCGTTATGGCCAGATCGCACGCGCGGTCGGAGGTGGACGTCACCCACACCGAGGCCGTGGCCTCGACCGCGTCGCCGGTTATGGAGTTCTGGTGGATGAGTATTCCGTTCGAACCGTAGTAGAGCGGCGATATGGTCGTCTGCTCGGTAACGATCAGCTCCACGTCGCGGTAGATGCCGCCGTAGAAGTTCATCTCCGACGATGTGGGCAGTATGTCGTTCTGGTAGGCGTTGTTCACCGTGACGCTCACCGAGTTGTTGGCGCCGAACTGCACGAACTTCGTGATCTCGAAGGTGAATGCCGTCCAGCCGCCGCGGTGCTCGCCGGCATGGTGGCCGTTGACGAACACGTCGGCCACACTCTGCACTCCGTAGAACTTCAGGAACAGGCGCTTGCCGGCCCAGTCGTTGGGGATGTATATATCGCGCAGATAGTTCGCCGTGGTCTGCAGGTAATTGCCCTGCCCGGCCAGAGCGTCGAGATTCCACGTGTGCGGCAGCGATATGTGACGCGCATAGTCGCTGCTGGTCTCCAGCTTGTAGTAGAACTGCCAGTTGTCGTTGAGCGTGTATGTCTGGCGGGCATTGGCCGCCGCGCATGCGGCAAGCAGCAGGATGGCGATGATGTAACGCTTCATAACCTTTTCTTCGTTAAATACGCGCGGACGTGAGTGTCGGATGGCGGGATGCCCGGCGACGGCGCCCGTCAGCGCGAAAGTTCATTCGCAAAGATAGCAATAATCAAAAAAAATATACTAACTTCGTGCAATATTTTGATCCGTTGCGAACTTTTCGGCGGATTCCGGTTACAAATCGGGTACAAAACAGTATGAATGTTTTCGATATAATACTCTACATCGCGCTGGCATGGGCCGTATTCAACGGCTGGCGGCGCGGATTCCTGTTGCAGATGCTCTCGCTGGCGGCTGTGGTCGCGGCGCTGTATCTGGCCGCGAAGTACGGCCCCGAGCTGGGCCACGCGCTCGGCCTGCAGGAGAGCGGGGCTGCAGTGGCGGGATTCATAATCATTTTCCTTGCGGCGCTCGTGGCCGTGGCCGTGGCGGGGCATCTCATGCGTGCCGTGTTCAGGTTCGCTGGGCTGGGTGCCGCCGACACCGTCTTGGGCGTGGCGTTATCCGTGGCGAAGATCCTGCTGGTGCTGAGCGTGCTGTACTCGTGGTTCGGCACGCTGAACAGCGATTACCAGTGGGCCTCGCGGCAGACGGTCGAGGAGTCGCGCTGGTATGGTCCGGTGTCGGGGCTCGCCGACCGGCTGACGCCCTACTTCGAAGAACTGAAAGGCAGCTTAAACGATTGACGCTATGGCCGGAAACGAATTCTGCGGAACGGTGACGCGTTCCACGGGCAGCTGGTACGACGTGCAGTCGCCCGACGGCGGTACGGTGCAGTGCCGCATACGCGGCAGGCTGCGTCTGAAGGGCGTGCGGTCGACCAATCCGGTGGTGGTGGGCGACAGGGTGCGGTGCGAGGCCGACGAGGCCGGCGGGTACGTGATAGCCGGCATCGAACCGCGCCGCAACTACATCATACGCCGCGCGTCGAATCTGTCGAAGGAGTCGCACATCATAGCGGCCAACGTCGATCAGGCGCTTCTGGTGGCCACGCTTTTCGCGCCCGAGACGGCACCGGAGTTCATCGACCGTTTTCTGGTCACGTGCGAGGCCTACAAGGTGCCGGTGACGATCTTGCTGGCCAAGGCCGATCTGGCGCGCACGCGCCCCGAGGCCATGGCCGGATTCCATGCCGTGTACGAAGGCGCGGGCTACCGCGTCATCGACGTGTCGGCCACCTGCGGCGACGGCGTGGACGAGGTGCGCGAACTGCTGCGCGGCCGCACCACCCTGCTGTCGGGCAACTCGGGCGTGGGCAAGTCGACGCTGGCCGCGGCCGTGGAGAAGGGGCTCGACATACGCACCGGCGAGATCTCGCAAAGCCACCGCAAGGGCCGCCACACGACCACCTACTCAACCATGTACCCGCTGTCGGGCGGCGGCTGCATAATCGACACGCCCGGCATAAAGGGATTCGGTCTGATCGACATAGAGGATGCCGAGCTGGCGCACTACTTTCCCGAGATGATGCGTTACCTGCCCGAGTGCCGTTTCTACAACTGCTCGCACACGCACGAGCCGCACTGCGCCGTGACGGCGGCAGTCGAACGGGGCGAGATAGCCTTCTCGCGTTACGAAAGCTACCTGAAAATACTTGACGAAGATGACAAATACAGAAAATAGCGCCGCCGCACTGCGCGATGCGGCGTGGTACGACGAGCGCATCGGATACCTCGCCGGATTCCTTACCGACGAGCGCGCCGGAGTGCTGAACCGCACGCTGGCCATGCGCACGCGCTACATGACCATACTCACCGAGAACACCTTCCACCCGCAGAACGCCAGCGCGCTGGTGCGCCACTGCGAGGCGTTCGGCCTGCAGGATCTGCACACGGTGGAGACGTTGTGCCGGTTCAGCCCCAACGTGAACATCGTGCGGGGGACCGACAAGTGGATCGACATAACGCGTCACGAATCGACCGCCGCGGCCCTGTCCTCGCTGCGCGGGGCGGGCTACCGCATAGTGGCCACCACGCCTCACCGCGAGAGCTGCACGCCCGAGACGTTCGACGTCGGACGCGGACCGTTCTGTCTGGTGTTCGGCACCGAGCATGCCGGCGTGTCGGACGAGATCATCGCCTCGGCCGACGAATTCCTGCGCATACCAATGTGCGGAATGGTGGAGAGCCTGAACGTGTCGGCCTCGGCCGCCATACTGATATACATGCTCTCGCAGCGCATGCGTCTGTCGGATGTCGACTGGACCATACCCGAGCAGCAGAGACGCGAGATACTGCTGCGCTGGACCGTGGCCTCGGTGCGCGACGGACGGCGTATTCTGGAACGCAGGTTCGGGAAGGAATAAAATACGGACTTATGAACGAGATACTCAGGAAACAGTTTCTGACGCACGTGGGACAGACCTCGCCGTCGCCGATGATGGTGGAGGTGGCGCGGGCCGAGGGCGTGTTTTTCTACACCCCCGAGGGCAAGCGCTACTACGATCTTGTGGCGGGAGTGTCGGTGAACAACGCCGGCCATGCCAATCCCGCCGTAATCGAGGCCGTGCAGCGTCAGGCGGCCGACTATATGCACATAATGGTATACGGCGAGATGATCGAGCGGCCTCAGGTGGAGTTCGCCCGCCGGCTGGCCGAGGCCCTGCCCGATCCGTTGCAGAGCGTCTATTTCGTCAACTCGGGCGCCGAGGCGGTCGAGGGGGCGCTGAAGCTGGCCAAACGCGTCACGGGCCGCACGGAGATGATCTCAATGCGGCGGGCATACCACGGATCGACGCACGGCGCCATGAGCATGATGGGTGCGCCCGAGGGCGAGGAGTGGAAGGAGGCGTTCAGGCCGCTGCTGCCCGACACGCGGGCCATACGCTTCAATTGCACGGACGATCTGGCGCTCATCACCGAGCGCACGGCATGCGTGCTGTGCGAGCCGGTGCAGGGCGAGGCCGGAGTACGGCCGCCGCAGGAGGGTTATCTGGAGGCGCTGCGACGCCGCTGCGACGAGGTCGGCGCCATGCTCATATTCGACGAGATACAGACGGGCATGGGACGCACGGGCGAGATGTTCGCCATGACCCGTTACGGCGTGGTGCCCGACATAGTGTGTCTGGCCAAGGCGCTGGGCGGAGGCATGCCGCTGGGAGCGTTCGTCGCGAGCGGCGAGGTCATGTCGACCCTGACGCACAATCCCGTACTGGGGCACATCACCACTTTCGGCGGCCACCCCGTGTGCTGCGCGGCGGGGCTTGCGGCCATGAAGTATTTGCAGGACAACGATGTGCTGGCCGGTGTCGAGCGCAAAGGCGCGCTATACGAACAGCTGCTGCGCGACCATCCGGCCGTGCGGGAGATACGCCGCAGCGGTCTGCTGCTCGCCGTGGAACTGGGCAGTTCGGAGCGTCTGTTCCGCATGATGGAGCTGTTCGCCCGCGAGGGCATAATGAGCGACTGGTTCCTCTACTGCGACACGGCGTTCCGCATATCGCCGCCGCTAGTGATCACCGACGACGAGGTGCGCGACAGCGCCGCCATAATACGCCGCTGTCTGGACGAGTGCACGGCGTAACCGCGCACGGGAAATCCGGACACCGCCGTCGCAGTTCCGCAATGGAGCCGCGACCGGCGGCGTGCTGTACGGATCCGTTTCCGACACCGGAGTGTGCCGCTCGGACACAAGCGGGTGCATGAAAGTCCGGTTTTGCGGAACGGAGTTTTTTGCATATATTTGTGTGTCATAAACCTTTGTCCGCATGAAAAAGCCGATACGTTTCATAAATACGGCTGTTCTCGCCGTCGCACTTGCCGCGTGCAGTCCTCACAACTCCTTCAAAGGAAAATTCCGTCATGTCGAGGCGCCCGAGCCGGTGGCGCTGTCGTGCGAGAAGATAGAATGCGACATGCTCGGGGCGGCGTACGGTTTTGCCGTCGATTCGCTGTACGTGGCTTTCACCATGCACCCCAAGCACCGCATGGCGGTATGCGACCTGCGGACGATGAATACGCTGGCCGAGATAGTCAACGTCGGCCGCGGCCCCAACGAATATAATTACATATCCGTTTACAACCACGTGTTCCGCGACGGCGGCGATCTGGGGGTGTGGATATACTCGTCAGAACTGGGCAAGGCGGCCAAGGTCAATCTTACGAGAAGCTGTCGTGAGCAGCGCACGGTGGTCGACACCACCATTATGATACGGGAGCATACTGTTGCCGGCGGAGGCGAAATTCAGGGAGCGGTGGTGACGTTCGACGTGCTGAACGATTCGCTGGCCATATACAGATCGGTTACCGAGAAGCAGATTATCGAAACCGGAATCTACAACTACAAAAACCGCCGGATATTCCGCCGGTTCGACATGTACGAGCAGATGCCGGGCAATCCGTCGCTCGCGGCAGGCGGGTTCGACGTGAAGTCCGACCTGAGTCGGGTGGCCTTCGTTCCGGCCATGCTCGACCAGACCGACTTCTGCGACATCGACGGCCGCAACGCGTTCAGCGTATCGACGCGCCGCAAGCCCGTAACCGTCGAGGAGGTGGCGAGGACGGATCAGGCGCAACAGCGCGGATACATAATGGGAGTATGCTTTACCGACGACAGAATAGTGATAAACAGACCCGATTACGACTCCGGCACTACGTCGCTCCGCATTTTCGACTGGGAAGGCCGCCTGCTGCACGTTCTGCAGCCCGATGCGGCAATGAACGACATATCGCTCTCCGACGACGGCGTGCTGTACGGCATGATTTCCGACGTCGAGATGTGCCGCGCCGACATAAGCGGGTATCTGAAATAGTACCCTTTATATATTGGGGACTGTCTACTTCGGGTTCGTATTCGCGGGTCGCAGCCGTAATTGCAAAATACGGCCGATTTTTCATGACATTACGGCTGTATGTCATGAAAACGGAGGATGTTCTTCAGAACGTAATCCATGCAGGCCGTTGACGGGGGCTCAGATGGGCGTATGCTATAATATACAATAATATAACGGCATGAAAAATTACATCGTAGTAATAACGTGTTTGTTGGCACTGGGAGCGTGCGGCCCGAGAAATGTGTTCGACGGGGAGTTCCGTCATACGGACAAACCGCAGCCGGTGTCCGTCGTGTGCGAGCGGCTGGCGTGCGATGTGCTCGGGGCGGTGGACGGGTTCGTGGCGGATTCCTCATATGTCTTTTACACGATGCTGCACCCCAAGCATCGTATTGAGATATGCGACCTGAATACGCTATCGGTAGATACGAAGATCGTGAACGTGGGGCGTGGTCCCAACGAATACAACTACATAACCTATTACAAGCGCGTGTTCGACAGGGACGGAGATGTGTGTTTCTGGATATTTTCCGCTTCGACGGGCGATGCCGCGCTGATAAATCTCACGAAAAGCCGCAAGGAGTCGAGAACGGTGGTCGACACCGTGATAAGGCCCGCGAAAGCGTTGTCCGATGCCGGTATGAAGGGACAGCTGTACTCGTTCGACATGCTGAACGATTCGTTGGCCGCGTATCAGACTATGGAACGCGACAGGATGCATCAGGGAATCTACGATCTGGCCGGCGGCAGAATAGCGTGGAGCGCCGACTGTTACGTAACTGACACAAGAGAGCCGTCGGTAACGGGCGGAAATTTTATCGTGCGGCCCGACATGCGCAAGGCAGTGTTCACGCCTGCGTTTTTTGACCAGATAGACATATGCGACGTCGGTGGCGACGGCCGGTTCAGCATTTCGACACGCCGTCGTCCGGTCGACGTGGACGAAGTGGTGGGGACTGACATGATGGCGCGCAAGATGTACACCATCGACACGCATGTGACCGACGAACGCATAATCACCTATTGCCGCGACGGCGGAGACGGCATTGCCGAATTGCGCATCTTCGACTGGGACGGCCGGTTGCTGCACGTGCTGAGGCCCGACGTCGAGATGAACAGCATCTCGGTGACCGACGGCGGCGTGCTGTACGGGTTCATCTCCGACACCGAGTTGTGCCGCATGGACATAAGCGGGTATCTGAAATAGCATCCGGCAGATCCGGTTTTGCGGAACGGAGTTTTTTACATATATTTGTGTGTCATAAACCTTCGTCCGCATGAAAAAGCCGATACGTTTCATAAATACGGCTGTTCTCGCCGTCGCACTTGCCGCGTGCAGTCCTCACAACTCCTTCAAAGGAAAATTCCGTCATGTCGAGGCGCCCGAGCCGGTGGCGCTGTCGTGCGAGAAGATAGAATGCGACATGCTCGGGGCGGCGTACGGTTTTGCCGTCGATTCGCTGTACGTGGCTTTCACCATGCACCCCAAGCACCGCATGGCGGTATGCGACCTGCGGACGATGAATACGCTGGCCGAGATAGTCAACGTCGGCCGCGGCCCCAACGAGTATGGCCAGTACGTGTCCATTTACGAGCGGGTGTTCCGCGACGGCGGCGATCTGGGGGTATGGATATACTCGTCAGAACTGGGCAAGGCGGCCAAGGTCAATCTCACGAGAAGCTGTCGTGAGCAGCGCACGGTGATCGACACCACCATCATGATGAGTGATCACAAGGTTGCCGGCGGAGGCGAACTTCAGGGAGCGGTGGTGACGTTCAACGTGCTGAACGACTCGCTGGCCATATATCAAACGGTCGACGGCCAGCAAATGCTCGAATGCGGTATATACAATTATGCCACGCGCAAGATATTCCGCCGGTTCGACATGTACGAGCAGGTGCCGGGCGATCCGTCGCTCGCGGCCGGGGCATTCGAGCTGAAGCCCGATTTAAGCACGGTGGCTTTCATTCCGGCCATGCTCGACCAGACCGACTTCTGCGACATCGACGGCCGCAACGCATTCAGCGTATCGACGCGCCGCAAACCCATAACCGTCGAGGAGGTGGCTAAAACCGAGATGATGCAGCGGCGCGGATATACGAGCGACGTATGTGTCACCGACCGCCGGATAGTGGTCGGCCGGCCCGACTACGAGAACGGCACGCTGTCGCTTCGCATTTTCGACTGGGAAGGCCGTCTGCTGCACGTTCTGCAACCCGATGCGGCTTTCAGCAACTTCTCGATCTCGGACGAGGGGATGCTGTACGGGTTCATCTCCGACACCGAGTTGTGCCGCGCCGACATAAGCGGGTATCTGTAACATTTTTGCTGAAAGATTCAAGGAATGATTGAAGACCGGTCCCTGCTGGAGCCGGTCTTCATCCGTTTTGTTTCGCAGGCCGTAAGCCGCAAAGCGGTTTGCAATCATACGACAACGAATTTTGTGGCGGATTTGGCCACACTCTTGATTTCTACGAAAAATAATACGTACCTTTACCTCATATCAATCTTAAACTATGTAAAACTATGAAAAAAATCTATCTTCTGACCGCATCGGTCGTTATCGCAGCAATGACGGGATGCATGCGGGAACGGGTTTACAGCGGCAATTATTCTACACGTCAGGCATCTGTCGAGCAGGATAACGATGTTCATGTCGTGAAGGTCGAGGACCGGGATATAGGCCGTCTGAACGATGTCATCGACTCGGTGATTTACGTTCCGCTGTCGGACGACTACCTCGTGGGAAACATGGAAGACGTAATATACGCCGACGGTACATTCTTCGTTCTGGATAAGGGCCGCGACTGTGTTGTCGCGTTCGACGAGCATGGCAAATTCAAGAAAAAGATATCGAACAAGGGCCGCTCGTCGAAAGAGTACCTTCAGGCTTCCGCAATACGCAGAATGCCCGGATCGGGAGACATCGCCATCGTTGACGATCTGGGAGGAAAGTTCCTGATCTATAATACGGCGGGAGAATACAAAGAGACGATAATGATCGACCACATGTTTACCCGTTCAAATTTTCTTACCGACACCACGTTCGTCTTCGCCATGGGCCCGTGGCAGAATGAGTCCACACAGCTCGAACACTATGGACTGTCGATAAAGGACCGTAACAGCGAAGTGATCGACGTGGCATACAAGATGCGCCCCGTTCAGATCGGATATTGCGGCGGGGACGCGCTGATCTCGGGTGCGGGACGCGTATTGTTCAAGCCGATATTCGGCGACTCGCTGTTCGTCGTAACCGAAGACAAAGGGTTGCGCGGTGAGTACTACTTCGACATCGAGGATTCGGTATGGGAGAAGTACAAGGATTCCGACAAGTTCATGAATCTGATGCAGGAAAAGGGCAACAGTGTCTTCAAATGGATTTTCGAGACTGACGATTTCCTGTTAGCATATACCGATGTGGGCAAGAAATCGGACCACAAACGCCGTATGAGCATAGTGCTTTACGACAGAAAAAAGCGCACGACACGTTTGTTCCGCGGTCAGGATATGGAAAATATCGAGGATCTGGAGAAGTTTGCGGGATATGATGCCACCGGTGTGAAGGACGGCTGGATCATCAACCAGTTCCCGCTGAATGAGGCCCTTGAACTCGACTTGCCGAAAAAGCTGAAAAGCGGTGAAATCAAACTTAAGAACAAACATTTGCAGGAGATTCTCGAGAAGTGCGACTACAATTCAAACCCGGTACTCGCACTGACGAAATTCAAGCTCTGATATGAACAGGACGATTGTTGCGGGGCTGTTGCTGCTGGCTGTGGGGCAGGGATGCACGAACCGCAATACGCCGGCGGGAGTAATTGCCGAACATATAGGCAAACGGGTGGTTATCGAAAGATCCGATTCGGTGCGTAACTTCTCGACCGGAGAGGCCATGACCTACGGCGAACTGACCGCCCGGTATGATTATCTGTCGTTAGTGTACGTCGACAACGATTGCTCGGCCTGCCGCGTAGCGCTTGTGGAGTGGACTGATAAAGTCGATACCGTGAATCAGCTGGCATCGACGGGGAAATATGCCGTCCTGTTTATTTACAGAGGCGACGATGCCGGCAAATACCTGAAAAACTATTTGGATGAGGCGTCATATTTTCCATATTACGTTCTGACTTATCACGATCTGACATTTTTGCGGCGGAACGATATTGCGTTACAGGTCTTGAATTCGTCAGTTCTTATGGATAAACACAGTGTAATACGCTTGGTCGGTGAGCCTTTTGCGTCTGTCGGAATGACAGATCTCTATCGCCAAACAATTACCGGACAGATGCCGCGGCCATGACAATACGATTTTTGTCTGATTTATGGCCGGTATTCATTTACATTCCGCATTTTCCCACTCTATTAAACGGGCGTTTCACTCAACTGAAACGCCTTTTTTACGGGGCAGCTACATCGCATGAATCGTCGGTCCGCGCCGGATATTCCGCGTATGTTCAGAGCTCTGCGGCGAACCCCTTCAGCATGGCTATCTCCGCGGGCCAGCGCTCCTCGTCGGGCGTCTCGAGGATGAGGGGTATGCCGTCGAAACGGCTGTCGCGGGCTATGTAGCGAAACGCTCCGATGCCTATATGCCCCTCGCCCAGCGGCGCGTGGCGGTCGACACGGCTGCCGAGCGGTTTCATGGCGTCGTTGAGATGCATGCCGCGCAGGTAGGCGAATCCTACCGTGCGGTCGAACTCGGCGAAGGTGCGCTCGCAGGCCTCGGGCGTGGTGAGGTCGTATCCCGCGGCGAACGCGTGACAGGTGTCGAGACAAACCCCGACGCGCGATTTGTCCTCCACAAGGTCGATGATGCGGGCCAGATGTTCGAACGAGTAGCCGAGATTCGATCCCTGCCCCGCCGTATTCTCGATGACGGCCGTGACACCGTGCGTGCAGTCGAGCGCCATGTTGATCGACTCGGCCACACGGCGGAGACTCTCCTCCTCGCCGATCCTCTTCAGATGACTTCCCGGATGGAAGTTCAGCCGGTCGAGTCCGAGCACCTCGCAGCGCGCCATCTCGCCGATGAACGAGTCGCGCGACTTGGCCAGTCCTTCGGCTTCGGGATGGCCGAGGTTTATCAGGTAGCTGTCGTGCGGCAGGATCTGCGCCGCCGTGTAGCCGTAACGCGCGCAGGCATCGCGGAATGCGGCCGCCTGTCCATCGGTGAGCGCGGGTGCGGACCACTGACGCTGGTTCTTGGTGAATAGTGCCAGAGCCGTGGCTCCTATGCCGCCGGCATTGCGCGGAGCGTTCTCCACCCCGCCCGAAGCGCTAACGTGCGCACCGAAATATTTCATAAGCGAAAAATAGCGTTAATTATACTCTGGCAAATGTAGATATATTTTTACGAAAAGTCTTAACTTTGTAGCGTGAATATTCATGCACCACGTGTGCCGTAACTGAAAGATTGCCGTTATGAACAGACTTTTGATTTTGTCGTTGACCCTTGCGATGACCGTGTCGGCCACATGCGCATGGGCACAGTTCTCAGTGGAGGAACACACCAATACGAAGGACGAGGACGTGAAGTTTCAGGACCGGATGAAGAACATCGACGTGACCAGCGCCTACTACAACGAAGCACGCGCACGCGCCGAGCGCGCTCGCATCCGCAAGGAGCGCAACTATCTGGAGATCACGACGAGCCTTAACGCCACCATGTCGACCTTCAACGACGCATGGACCAAGACCCGAGGCGGCGACAACACGATCTCGATATTCGGCCGCTTCTTTCTGAAGCACATTTACACCAAGAACACGCTTGCCGTGACCACGCAGGCCGAGGCCAACTACGGCTACAACCGTTTGAGGGTGGAGACCGAAAACGGCCGCAAAGGAATATGGTTCAAACATATAGACAACTTCTACGTGCAGGTGCAGCCCGAACGCCGGGCCAGCAAGAACTGGGCGTACAGCGCCACGTTCAAGGTGCAGAGCCAGTTGTCGGACAGCTACCGTTCGCGCACCCAGCAGACCGACGACGACGTGCTGACCAGTTTCATGGCCCCGGGCTACATGAGCCTGTCGGTCGGTATGACATACAACAGCCCGAAGCCCAAGTTCCCGATAAAACTGTCGCTCAACCCCTTGTCGAGCAGCGGAACACTGGTGTTCAACGATCGCGTGAAACGCAATTACCAGAACATGAACGCCACATCGTACTTCGGTGTCGACATCGACAAACACGCTCTGTTCTCGGGCGGTTCGTCGGTGAAAATCGAGTTCGAGCGCGCATGGGGAAAGAAGAGCTGGTTCCGTTACAAGACGGTGTGCAACAGCTACTACGGCTGGATAACCAACGTGGCGCGCCGGTCGAAGATACGCGATTACAAGAACTATCTCGAACAGGTCGACAAGTGGAACGCCGGCGGACAGGTGGGCGACGCTCCGGCCGGAGTGCCGAGGTATGTCGAGCTCGACCCGACGGTGGACTGGCAGAACAAGTTCACGATCGTGGCATCGAAATATCTGACGACAACCATCGACGTCAACTTCTATTACGACAAGACGCAGAATACCTCCTTGCAGATATATTCGCTGCTGTCGCTTGGCGTAAGCTACACCTTCAAGAACAAATAGCCGTCGTCCTGCGGCCGCACGGCACGCCGGTTGCAGCCGGACAGGCCGGGCGAAGAGCAGAACGCGGTCCCGGCCGTGCCGGGGCGAGAAAACGGCCGTTGACATAACGAACACTATCCGATGTACAGAAATTCGAAACATACCGTCATATTTCCGCTCATTCTTGCGGCGGGCATAGTGCTGGGCATCCTGCTCGGGCAGTTCGTGGGCCGCAACCGCGCCGAATCGCAGCTGCGCAGCCTCATAAGCCGCAGCGGAATAGACCGTACCAACAAAATAATGCAGACGTGCATGCTCATCGAGCAGCAGTTCGTCGACTCCATATCCATTGATTCGCTCTCGGAGATGGTCATCCCCATGATTATGGAGGAGCTGGACCCTCATTCGGTATACATCCCCGCACGCGAGATGCAGGAGGTGAACGAGCCTCTGGAGGGTGAGTTCGACGGAATAGGCGTGATGTTCAATGCCGCCACCGACACGGTCATCGTGCTGAACGTCATACCCAACGGTCCGAGCGCGAAGGCCGGAGTGGTGACGGGCGACCGCATAATGCTCATCGACGGCGATACGGTGGCCGGACGGCACATACCGCAGAACGACATCGTGAAACGGCTGCGCGGTCCGCGCGGGACGGAGGTGCGGCTGTCGCTGCTGCGGAAGGGAATATCCGATCTGGTGGATGTGACCGTCGTGCGCGACGCCATACCCATCAACAGCATCGAGTCGGCGTTCATGGTCAGCGGCGACACGGGATTCATCCGTCTGTCGCAGTTCGCGCGCACGTCATATGCCGAGCTGAAGAAGGCGCTGGCCGAACTGCGGGCCGAGGGCATGACCAAACTGATATTCGACCTGCGCGGCAACTCGGGCGGATATCTGGATCAGGCCATAATGATAGCCAACGAATTCCTGCCCGCGGGCAAGCTGATAGTATATACCGAGGACCGCAACCACAAACAGACCAAACAGTTCAGCGACGGCAACGGCACGTCGGCCGATGTGGAGCTGGTGGTGCTGATCGACGAGGGCAGCGCCTCGTCGAGCGAGATTCTGGCCGGAGCGGTGCAGGACAACGACCGCGGAACCATCGTGGGACGACGCTCGTTCGGCAAGGGACTCGTGCAGCACCAGCTGCCATATCACGACGGGTCGGCGCTGCGCCTTACCGTGGCGCGTTACTACACGCCCACGGGCCGTTCGATACAGAAGCCCTACGTCAACGGCGACGACGAGGACTACGAGATGGACATGATGCGCCGCTACCGCAACAACGAGTTCTTCTCGCAGGACAGCATACATTTCGCCGACTCGCTCAGGTTCACCACGCCCGGGGGCAAGGTGGTCTACGGCGGAGGAGGCATCATGCCCGACATATTCGTGCCGATGGACACCACCGACATCACCAGATATTATGTCGAGGTGACGGGCCGCAACATACTCTACCGCTACACCATCGACTACGCCGACGCCCACCGCGAAGCGCTGAACGGAGTGAAGACGCTGGGCGAACTCACGGCCCTGCTGGATGCCGACCGGCAGCTGTTCGACGGCTTCGTCCGCTATGCCGCATCGAAGGGAGTGAAACCCGTTCCGGCCGACATAGCGCGCTCGCGCAAGGTCATGGAGGCGCAGCTCCGCGCATACATAGGCCGCAACACACCGCTGTCGGACGACGGATTCTACTATAACATATTCCCGATAGACAACGTAGTGCAGGAGGCGCTCAAATGGCTGGCCGGACGCCCCGAACCGGCTGGCGGCACAGCCGCGGAGTAATGTCCGGCGTATTGCCTGCCCTGAGAAGCGGGACCGGCCCGAAAGGCCGCAACGGCGGAAAGGTCCACATATGGTTGCAAAAAAAAGAATAATATAACATGGTAAAGAGAATCATAGGCGTGATCGCCACGCTGGGTGTGGTGGCCATAGTGGTCATGGCGGCGATGAATTACGGCAATTACAGGAGCATGCTGCCGGAGAATATGTTTTCGGCCTCGGCGCCGGCATCGGACTCTACTCCGGCCAAAACGAAGGATGCTGCGGCCAAAGGCGACGCATCGGCCGGAAAGACCGATTCGCTGACGGTCGAAAAGGCTGCCGGCAAGAAGTAGCCGACGCCCGGACCGGGGATCGGCGCCGTTGCGATTACCGGCCTGAAACATAGATCGCTCCGCAACTTAAAACTACCGAACATATGAAGAAGACCATTTTTATTTTGCTCGCATCGCTGCTCGCGACGGCAGTGCCGGCGGCCGACATTCCGCGGGTCTCGACCGAGTGCGGTCCGTGGGTCGTGGGTGTCACCGATAGTGAAATGACCGTGGTGTGGATCTCCACCGAACGCTCGATGGGTTGGGTCGAGATAGCGCCCGACGACGGCGCGTCGTTCTACGCCAAGGAGCGTCCGCGCTACTACGAGGACTTTCTCGGGCGCCATCTGGTGTCGAAGGTGCATCACGTGCGCGTGACGGGTCTCAAGGCCGGCACCGTCTACCGTTACCGCATCTACCAGCAGGGAATCGACGACAGCGGCCATATTCCTGTTCTGGGAACCGTCACGGCCAGCGACGTCTATTCGCGCGAGCCGTATCGCATCCGCACGCTCGATCCGTCGAAACCCGAGTGCCGTTTCCTCGTGGTCAACGACATTCATGCCCGCGACTCGATTCTGCTCGCGCATGTCAGGGATGCTAAAAAGGCGGATCGCGACTTCGTAGTCTTCAACGGCGACATGTCGAATCTCATGGGCAGCATCCCCGATCTTGAGGAGGCCTATATCAAACGCGCGGTGAAGGAGTTCGCCACCGACATGCCACTGTTCTTCGTACGCGGCAATCACGAGACGCGCGGCCCGGGAGCCATGGAGTTCCTCAACCTGTATCCCACATCGACGAACCAGCCTTATTACATGTTCCGCCACGGTCCGGCGGCATTCGTGGTGCTCGACAGCGGCGAGGACAAGCCCGACAGCGACATCGAGTACGGCGGCACGGCGGCATACGACGCCTACCGCGAGCACGAGGCCGAGTGGCTGCGCGCGACGGTCGCCAGCGAGGAGTTCCGCTCGGCTCCGGTGAAGATCGCGCTGCTGCACGTTCCGCCCGAGAAGGGGCTGGGCTGGCACGGCAGCAACGAACTGAAGCGGCTGCTTATTCCCGTGCTGAACGATGCGGGCGTGAATGTGATGCTCAGCGGCCATCTGCACACCTACGGGTTCCGCAAGGCCGGGGAGTGCGGGACCACCTTCCCCGTACTGGTCAATTCCAACAACGACCGTCTGGAGGTGCGGGTCACCGAATCGCGGATAGAGATCGACGTGATCGACGCCACGGGCAAGACCATTCACCGTCACACCATAGATGTGAAATAGCCTGTCAAGCGTGATATATGCAAAGCGCCGCCCGAAGATTTCGGGCGGCGCTATTCGTCCGGTATCGCCGCGGACGGCCGGAATGCCGTCAATAGAACTTCACCTCGCGGCCCTCTATCGCCGACAGAAGGTTGTTTGCAGCCGAGGAGGCGCCTATGCGGAACAGGTCGGCGGTCAGCCACTCGCGGCCAAGAATGCGTTCCACTATGGTATAGTAAAGCGCGGCGTCGGCAGCCGTGCGCACTCCGCCCGCAGCCTTGAATCCTACGCGGCGACCCGTGCGTTCGCAGTAGTCGCGTATGGCATGGCACATCACCACGGCGGCCTCGGGCGTGGCCGCGATGTCGATCTTGCCGGTCGAGGTCTTGATGAAATCGGCACCGGCGAACATCGACAGAAGCGATGCCTTGCGGATCAGTTCGGGCGTTTTGAGCGCTCCGGTCTCGAGTATCACCTTAAGCACCGTGCCGTCGGCCTCGGCGCGCAACACCTCCACCTCGTTGGCCGCCTCGTCATACTGTCCCGCGAGCATCTTGCCGACGTTGAGAACTATGTCGACCTCGTCGGCACCGTTCTCGATGGCCATGGCCACCTCCAGCATCTTTACCTCGAGGAACGTCTGCGACGACGGGAATCCGCCCGCCACGCTGGTGATGCGCATGGGGGTGCCGTCGATCACCAGTCCCACCGTCTCGACGAACGGCGGATAGACGCATATCGAGGCTACGTTGGGTATGTGCGGAAAGGCCGAATAGAATTCCGTGCAACGTGTGGCGAAAGCGGTGACCGACTGCACCGAATCGCTGCACGACAGAGTGGTGAGGTCTATGGCCGAGTAGCAGAAGCGGCAGACTTCGGGGGTGAGATTCGCGGCAGAGGCCTCGCGCAGCTCCGCCACCTCGCGGGCCACCTCCTCGGCGGAGGGTGCCGGCGAATATTCGTTAAGATGGTTTGCGTACTCCATGACTGTATCGTTTTGCGGCGGTGCGGCATGTACCGTCCGGCCGTGGGGTTTGTCGTCTGTTTCGATAGCAAAGATACGAATAAGCCGAATACAAAACCAAACTTGTTCGGATTTTGTTGAGGCAAAGTATCCAAGGCGAAGCCGAAGTACGGACAGCCGGGCGCAAAAGCAGATTTATTCGCGGGGCTGTCGCCGGCTCTGCGAACATGCGAGACGGGGCCGGGGCCTGCGGAGAACGCCGTGCGGACCGCGCCTCGCCACACGCTGACCCGAGCCGTCCGGATGAATGAAAACAGAATAATTATGCCGGTAATTTAGCGCGTTATGCGGGTATTATGCCAAACTTTCATATCTTTGCCGAAGTTAGGTTTCCGAGCGCCGACGGCGGTCCGGCATTTCGTCGCCGCGGCACAACGGGATTAGTCGCAAATCAATATTTAATGAGTTATGTGTGGATTCGTCGGAATGTTCGATATCGAGAACAACAGCAAGGAGTACAGGGAACAGGTTTTGCGCATGTCGAAGAGGATTCGGCACCGCGGTCCCGACTGGTCGGGCATATTCTGCGGCGAGCATGCGATAATATCGCACGAACGGCTGTCGATCGTCGATCCGCAGTCGGGCAAGCAGCCGCTCTATTCGACTGACGGACGGATAGTCCTCGCCGTGAACGGCGAAATATACAACCACCGCGAGATACGCAGCGAGCTGGAGGGCGAATATGAATTCCAGACCGGGTCGGACTGCGAGGTCATAATTCCGCTCTACCAGCGCATGGGGCTCGGATTGCTGGAGAAGATCAGCGGCATATTCGCTTTCGCGCTCTACGACATGGAGAGCGGCGAGTACCTCATCGCCCGCGACCCCATAGGCGTGATTCCGCTCTACATCGGCTGGGACAAGACGGGCCATTTCTACGTGGCCTCGGAGCTCAAGGCGCTGGAAGGGGTATGCGCCACCATCAAGCCGTTCCTGCCGGGCCACTACTGGTCGAGCCGCGACGGCGAGATGAAACGCTGGTACCGTCGCGACTGGGAGTCGTACGAGGCCGTGAAGGGCAATCCGACCGATACGGGCGCGCTGCGCACGGCGCTGGAAGATGCCGTGAAGCGACAGCTTATGTCCGACGTTCCCTACGGCGTTCTGCTCTCGGGCGGACTCGATTCGTCGATCATATCGGCCGTGGCCAAGAAATATGCCGACCGGCGCATCGAGACCGGAAGCCGCGACGCGGCGTGGTGGCCGCAGCTGCACTCGTTCGCCATAGGTCTGAAGGGGGCGCCCGACCTTGCCGCCGCACAGAAGGTGGCCGACATGATAGGCACCGTGCACCACGAGATACACTACACCATTCAGGAGGGACTCGACGCCCTGCGCGACGTGATATACCACATCGAGACCTACGACGTGACCACCGTGCGCGCGTCGACGCCCATGTATCTGCTGGCCCGCGTCATCAAGTCGATGGGCATCAAGATGGTGCTTTCGGGCGAAGGCGCCGACGAAATCTTCGGCGGATACCTCTATTTCCACAAGGCGCCCGACGCCAAGGAGTTCCACGACGAGACGGTGCGCAAGATCGGCAAACTGCACCTCTACGACTGTCTGCGCGCCAACAAGGCGCTCAGCGCATGGGGCATCGAGGGGCGCGTGCCGTTCCTCGACAAGGAATTCATGGATGTGGCCATGCGCATCGACCCCGAATCGAAGATGGTGCGCGGCGGACACAACATGGAGAAGTGGATGCTTCGCAAGGCATTCGAGGATCTGCTGCCCGCCCCGATCGTATGGCGCCAGAAGGAGCAGTTCTCCGACGGCGTGGGCTACGGCTGGATCGACACGCTGAAGAGGGTCACATCGGAGGCGGTGAGCGACCGCGACATGTCGCTGGCGGCCGAGCGGTTCCCCATCAATCCGCCCCGCAACAAGGAGGAGTATTACTACCGCACCATATTCGAGGAGCTGTTCCCCTCGCAGACCGCAGCGCAGTGCGTGCCGTCGGTACCCTCGGTGGCGTGCTCGACGGCCGAGGCGCTGGCGTGGGACGAGTCGTTCCGCAACATGAACGATCCGTCGGGACGCGCGGTATTCGGGGTGCATAATCAGGATCTCGGACACTGACCGGCCGGAATGTCCCGAAATTTGCATGGCACTACAACATCAACGACAACGCAATGAACGATATGAAATGCAAATTCGCGGGACTGGATCTCAAAAACCCGATCATCGCCGGCAGCAGCGGCCTGACGTACAACGCCGCCTCGTGCCGCGAGCTGGAACGGGCCGGAGCCGCAGCCGTGGTGCTGAAGTCGCTTTTCGAGGAGAACATCGTGCGTCAGACGGAGCATCTGACCGACAGCGCGGCCCATGCCGAGTCGGCCGACTATCTGCAAGGCTATCTGCGCGCGCAGATGTTGCAGGAGTATCTGACGCTGGTCAGCGAGGCCAAGCGTCTGTGCTCGATTCCCGTCATAGCCAGCATCTGCTGCCGCAGCGCAGGCGAGTGGACCTGGTTCGCGTCGCTCATAGCTCAGGCCGGAGCCGACGCGCTGGAACTTAACGTGATGAGCCTGTGCACGGCTAAAGATTCGCCGGACGGAGAGTTCGAGCGGCGGCACACCGACATACTGGCGGCCGTAAAACGCTGCGTCGGCATTCCGGTCATCATGAAACTCGGCGCCAACATATCGAATCCCGTCAGCCTCATCGAGCGTCTGCACGGTTACGGAGCGGCGGCTGCGGTGCTGTTCAACCGGCCCTTTCAGACCGACATGGACATCGAGAAAATGGAGTACGCGCCGGGGCGCGTACTGAGCGGCGAGAGCGATCTGTCGAACCCGCTGCGCTGGACGGGCATAGCTTCGGCGGCGGTGAAGAACATTCCGTTAGCCGTGTCGGGCGGAGTGCACTCAGGCGCGGACGTGGTGAAGTCGATACTCGCCGGCGCTTCGGCCGTGGAGGTGTGCAGCGCGCTATACACGCATGGCAACGGATGGATAGCCGGGGCTCTGGATTTCGTGTCGGAGTGGCAGGTCCGTCACGGATTCGGCAGCACGGAGGAGTTCCGCGGCCGGCTCAACGCGCGCGATCCCGAACATGCCGACATGCTGGAGCGCACGCAATTCCTGCGGGTATTCGGCGCATTCGGGCGATAAAGCCCCCGCACCGCACAAGGTCTATATCGCTGCCGCATCACGCAAATGTACGGCACGTTCCTCGCCGGAACGGGCCGCGTCCGCTTTCAGTCGGCACAATGACATATGCCTTACCATCGGCCTATTCCAACGGACGGATCACCATCTGCGGTCGTCGTCCCCGAACTGCCCGAAGTAAGTGTCGGCGTCGACGGAATATTTAAACCACATATCGGTCCGAACCTCCGGACTCGTCCTCAACATGCATGAAATTTGGACGGAAAAGAATAAATGGCTACATTTGTTTGACAAACACGAAACGAAACTAATCGAATAACGTCATGAAAAAGATCATTGTCATGCTCTCGCTGCTGCTGGCCGCCAGCGCAGGAGCCGCAGCGCAGGAGAAATTTCCGATGATAACCATCCCCGAGGATATCACCGACCATGTGGCGCGTGCCGAATATCTCGGCCAGCACTATTGGGACAACGTGGACTTCAGCAACGTGTCCGACGAAATCCTCGAACAGGGATTCGTCGACATGGTGTCGATATTCATGCTGCTCGACGACAAGGCGCTCGACGCCACATGGGCGGCAGCGGTGAAACGTGCCGAAACGGGCAAGACCGGCGTGGTGCGTCTGCTCGCGCTGGGCGACAAGTACCTCTACGGCGTTTCATCGCCCATGTACAACGAGAACGCCTACCGCTCGCTGTTGCGTGCGGCGCTGGTGTCGAAGAAGATCGCAAAGGCCGACAAACAGCCCTACCAGAAACATCTCGTGCTGCTGGAGATGAACAACCCGGGCAGCGCAGCCGTGGATTTCGAGTTCGAGAAGGCCGACGGCACCGTATCGCGGCTGTCGGAGGTGGAGTCGCCCGTCACGATAGTATTCTTCTACGATCCCGACTGCGTCGACTGCAAGATCGAACGCTTCCGCCTAACTCAGGCGCGCGTGACGAGTTATCTGCAACGCGCCGGCGGAGTAACGGTTCTGGCCGTGCTTCCCTCGTCCGACACCGAGATATGGAACAAGCACAAGAGCGACATTCCCGACGGCTGGATCAACGCCCGCGACGCCTCGGGCCGTCTGAAATCCGAGAATCTGTACGACCTGCGCGCCATGCCGCGAATATACCTGCTCGACGACAACAAGCAGGTGCTGCTGAAGAACACCACGGCCGAGGCCATCGAATCGTACCTCACCGAGATCATGCGGAACGCAACGCAGAAGCAGAAGGCCGACGCCGACACGGCCGGTGCCGCTGCGGAATAACGGACCGCGATACACACGCGACAGCCGTGCGCCCGACGGGCGCACGGCTGTCGTCATACAGCACAAACCGGCCGCGGAAACGGCCGCACGCACGGCGTCATTCGCCGAGACCGAGACTGCCGATCCACTCGCGCACATCATCGCCGGCATCGGCCGCCTTGCTGCCGCGGACGGTGAACCCTTCGAGCAGACGGGCTTCGGGACATATCTTGCGTATGTCGTCCAGCGTACGGGCGAAACGGCTGCCCTCGTGGGTCATGAACGGCACGACGGTCTTTCCCGCGAAATCGTACGACGACAGGAAAGTGGCCACGGCGGGAGCCATAGTATACCACCAGCAGGGCGAGCCGACGAATATCACGTCGTAATCGTCGAAATTCTTCACCTTGCCCCTGATCGCGGGCCGATAACCCGATTCGACCTCCTTCTTGGCCTTGGCCACCACGTCGCGGTACTCGGCGGGATATTCGTCCACCGTCTCGATGCGGAACATGTCGCCGCCGACCGCGGCGTGTATCATCTCGGCTACCGCCTGCGTATTGCCGCCATGCGAGAAATATACGGTGAGGATCCTCTTTCCGCCCGTCTGTGCCGATGCGCCCGCCGGCATCAGCGCCGCGAGCACGAACATGCAAAGCAATCTTTTCAATAGTGTCCGGATTCTGTTTTAAGTTACGTACCGCAAATATACGTCCGTCATGCCGGTGCCGGCGTAACCCTATTACCGATCCTGCAACCACTATTCCGGATATGGCGTCGCGACCGCGGCGGATTGAAATTAAAGAGCTATATTTGTAGAAAACAAGATAGACGATGAGCAAGATAATCACACTCGACAACGTGCACGAATACAACGCCCTGCTGGGGGTCGAGACGCTGCATCCGCTGATAAGCGTCATCGACATGTCGAAATGCGCGCCCATGCGCCACTCGCTACACAATTTCGGATTCTACACGCTGTTTCTCAAGCAGGTGCACTGCGGCGACATGCGCTACGGCCGCCAGTATTACGACTATCAGGAGGGTACGCTCGTATGCGTGTCGCCGCGGCAGGTATGCGGCGTCGAGGACAACGGCGAGGTGTTCCAGCCCAAGGGCTGGGCGCTGTGCTTCCACCCCGATCTGTTCAGCGGCACGCATCTGGCCCGACGGATGAAGGAGTACACGTTCTTCTCATACGAGGCCAACGAGGCGCTGCACCTCTCGGAACAGGAGCGGGCGATGGTGATCGACTGTTTCCGCAAGATCGACGCCGAACTGCACCACGCCATCGACAGACACAGCAAACGGCTGCTGTGCGCCAGCATCGAACTGCTGCTCGACTACTGCGTGCGTTTCTACGAGCGTCAGTTCATCACGCGCACCGACATCAACAGCGACGTGCTGGCACGCTTCGAGCATCTGCTCGACGAATACTACCAGTCGGACCGGCCCCGCCGTGAGGGAATACCATCGGTGCGCTACTTCGCCGAACAGGTGTGTCTGTCGCCCAACTACTTCGGCGATCTGGTGAAGAAGGAGACCGGCCGCACGGCACAGGAGCACATCCGCATCCGTCTGTTCGAGATAGCCAAGGAGCGCGTGCTCGACCGCCGAAAGACCGTAGCCGAGGTGGCATACGAGCTCGGATTCCAGTATCCGCAGCACTTCAGCCGACTGTTCAAGCGCATGGCAGGGTGCACCCCCAACGAATACCGCTCGGTGAACTGACGCCGGGGCCGCAAGCCGCGGAGTGCCGCCCGTCATCCGACATACACGTCCTCCAGCGCCGAGGCAAGGCTTCCGAGCAACGACCCGGCCGTCACTGGGCCTTCGCGCCGGGCCTGCTCCAGAGCACACAGGAACCGGCGGCGGAACACGGCGGCGAAGCGTTCGATCTCGACCGGCGGCATGGCCTTGACCAGCATGACCGACATCCACAGCGACAGTTCGACATATACCGGCAGACGATACTGCGCCAGAGCCTCGTCGGGATATTTGCGATAGTTGAGATAGGTATCCTCGCACACTCCGTAGACGGGCCTCACGAATTTGCGGTAGGCGCGTCCGCAGCCATAGGCCGGATCGCCCTCCTGACGGAACAGCCGGTCGATGAACCTCACGCCGCTGACGCGGTACATGTAACACTGCCGGTCGTTCATGGCCGGCGGCGCTGTCGGCATCCGCCGCCCAAGGCGAACGCGATGTCGGTCATATATTCGCGCAGCTCGCCGCGCGTGGCCATGCGGCAATAACGGTATGCACCGGGCAGCACCTGCCACAGCAGGAACCTGCGGCGGTCGCTCGTGCATGCTTCGAGATGTATCTCGCCGCCGCGCCTCCTGTCGTAGGTGGCCCACAGCGAATCGCACGCCCCGCATCGCGGATCGGCCACGCTGAACAGATAGACCTCGCCCGTGCGGAACCGGCACTCTTTCACCTCCATAATTTTCAGTGCGTTTAATGTTTCGTGCGGCAAATATGCATAACACGCAAAGGCCCGGCAAACGAATTCCGAATCATTCGGGGTGTTTTTTCCGGACGGCGGACAGCAGACAGCGGACGACAGCGGCGGACGGCAATATTTTCAGCCGCCGGTGCGGCATTTCGATTACTTTGATTATATTTGTGAAACGAAAGGCCTCCGTTTCCGGAACGCCGCCTAAAACCTAACGCTTATGATAGACGAACTGATCGAATACAACCGCGAATTTGTGGCCAGAAAAGGCTACGACGCCTACCGGACCACCAAGTATCCCGACAAGAAGATAGCCATAGTGACCTGCATGGACACCCGTCTGCTGGAACTTATACCGGCCGCGCTCGGCATCCGCAACGGCGACGTGAAGATGATAAAGAACGCCGGCGGAACCATCACCCACCCCTTCGGCAGCGCCATGCGCAGTCTGCTGGTGGGAATCTACGAGCTGGGCGTGGAGGAGATCATGATCATCGGCCACACCGACTGCGGCGTACAGCACATGGACAGCAAGGTCATGTTGCAGCACATACGCGACCACGGCGTCACCGACGAACAGCTGGAGATGATGGAATACTGCAACATCGACCTCAACGCATGGCTCAGCGGATTCGACGACGTGGAGACATCGGTGCGCGGCAGCGTGCATATGGTGCGCCACCATCCGCTCGTGCCCAAGGACGTCACGGTGCGCGGATTCATAATCGACTCCGAAACGGGCGAACTCACCGAATTCAAGGACATAGACTGATTCATACCTACGGCCGCACCCGGGTGCGGCCGGCAATATCCGACAAATGAAAAGACACATTCTTGCGCTGGCCGCACTCGCGGCGGCAGCGGTATTCACTGCATCGGCACAGGGTCCGGCGGCCAACGACGCGCCGGCGCTGCCGCGAACCATACAGTCGGGCCCCTACAAGGCCGGACACATTCAGGGCATAGCCGTCGACACCGACCGGCGCTACATATACTACTCCTACACCACCATGCTCGTCAAGGCCGACATGCAGGGCAACGTGGTGGGCACGGTGACGGGACTGCTGGGGCATCTGGGATGTCTCGACTTCAACGACGCCGACGGCCGCGTCTACGGCTCGCTCGAATACAAGAACGACGCCATAGGCAAGGGCATACTGCGCATGGAGCGCAGCGACCGCCAGCTGGACAACGCATTCTACATCGCCATATTCGACGTCGACCGCATCACCCGCATGGGCATGGACGCCGAGAAGGACGGCATAATGACGACGGTGTATCTGCCCACCGTACTGGACGACTATCTCGCCGAAGCCGACACGGCCGAGGGTCGCAAGCCCCACCGGCTCGGATGCAGCGGCATCGACGGCGTGAGTTTCGGCCCCCGCTTCGGCCGCACCGGCGGACGGCAGTATCTCACGGTGGCATACGGCATTTACGGCGAAACCGACCGCTCGGACAACGACTATCAGGTGCTGCTGCAATACGACACCCGCAAATGGCGCAGCTACGAGGCGCCGCTCTCGCAGCAGAACATGCACTGCAACGGACCGGCAAAGCCCGACGGCGAATACTTCGCGTTCACGGGCAACACCTCCTACGGAGTACAGAATCTGGAGTACGACGCCCACTCGGGCACATGGTTCATGTCGGTCTACAAGGGCAAGAAACAGCAATACCCCAACTTCACGCTGTTCGCGGCCGATGCGGCGGCAAAACCCGTGCGCAAGGAGCTGACGGGAGTGCCGTACATAGGCAAGGGACTCGTGGTGCCGCTCAAGGCTGCCGGCCGGGAGGACCGCGCCACCGGAATACGCGGCTGGAACTTCGAAGCCGGAACCACCGGACTCTGCTCGCTGGGCGGCGGCTACTTCTACATATCGCACAATTACAGAAACGAGAACGGTCAGGGCAGCGAAATACGCCTCTACCGCTTCACGGGTGATGCCGACAAGCCGTTCGAGCCGGTGAAATAACCTCCGGAACCGGAGGCAAGGCAAAAAGATACCGCACGATGGACCGTAACGCGGCAATAGCCGAGATCGACTGGTACGAGGCGCTCGTCGAGCGCAAGATCCGCAAATGGGGCCGCGACCTCATGCCCGGGCATTGCGAGAAGCTGCTCGGCAACATACGCGACGTGGCCGGATGCCGCGATTCGCTGACGTTTCTGCAATACGACGGCGGCTACTACATAGGCCAGACCGACGAGGAGGGGTTGCGGCAGGGCTACGGCATCTACACCCGCACCACCGCCGACCGCAACCGCTGGGTAATGCAGGCCGGATTCTGGCAGGAGGACCGTCCGATGGGGTCGCATACGCTCTACGACGCCGACGCTCCTGTCGGCAAGCACTCACTGGCCTCGGTGTATTACAGCGGCGAGCGCCGCCGCGAACGAGGCACGGTGGAGTTTTCGATCTCGGCCGAGGAGCTGAACATCGCCCGCCGCAAATACCGCCGCTACGAGGGATTCTCGCTATCGACCATGCTGGTCGGGCTGTCGCTCATATATGTCACTGCGCTGCTGCTAACGCGCAACTCGCGCATAGGCCTCATGGTGACGGTCGTCGTGGCGCTGCTCTACCTCACGGGGGCGATGCGCGAACGCCGCTAAGGCCCTGCGCGGCGGAACCCGTCAATCGTTTTCCGCCGCGTTATTCTTCAGCCACTGCACCCGACGGGCATCGGGCAGGTGCCTGATCGAAAAATTCTCGAACCGGGCCTTGAAGCCGTCGCCGTCGGGGCAGGCACCCATTATTCCCACCATGACGGGATGGTTGTCCTGCAACCATGCGTTACGCATCATCGTGTACTCCTTGTCATCGAAAGAGTAGAAAATCTCCACGGCATCCAGCCTGCGCACAGCCTTTATCCACACGAACGGCACCGGCTTGTCCAACGGTATTATGCTCCAGTCGCTCGTGCGATGGGTCACGACGGTACTGAGGTTGTACTTGCCATCCACGAACTCGATGCCGGCCTTGATGTAATTCTCGTGGTCGATGCGCAGCATCAGTCCCGACTGATCGAAACGCGACTTGTAGTCACCCGATATTTTCACCTTCACCTCGAACTCTCCGCCACGCAGGGTGTAAAGGAAAGGGGCGTCGTCCACCGTGAACCCGTAATGGGATATACGCCAGTAATCGGTTTGCGGAGTAACATCCATCGAAAGCGAGTTGCCCTCGATCTTCCACTGCTCCGGTTCATTGAACCACTGCATATTCTCCAGCGACTGCGCCTTGCAGGCGAATGAAGCGGCGACCATCAGTCCGCTTAACAACAATTTTTTCATATCCTTATATTTTTTTCAGAATCATATTTTCCGAATGGCACGGGCTGCCGGCTCCCCTCACCGGTTGCCACGCCGCCCGCATGACAGCCGGAACGGCTCCGGCCGGACGGGACACCCGGCACAGGCATGACCGCGTGCCCGGCGCCGTCACATAAAAAGCCGTCACATAAAAGCCGGAACCCCGCAAGGGATTCCGGCCGTCGAACAGTGCGATGCACTACTTCGTAACTCTCTTCTCCTTGATACGAGCCTTCTTACCGGTGAGCTGACGCAGGTAGTAGATACGCGCGCGGCGTACGATACCGACCTTGTTCACCTCGATCTTGTCGATGTGGGGCGAGTAGAGGGGGAAGATACGCTCGACGCCTACGCCGTTCGAGATCTTGCGGATCGTAAACATCTTGGTCTTGCCCGAACCCTTGATCTGGATAACCACACCGCGGAAGCTCTGCATACGCTCCTTGCTTCCCTCGATGATACGGTAAGTAACGGTGATCGTGTCACCGGCCTTGAACGACGGCACATCGGCGTCGGTCTTGGGCCACATCTGCTCGTTCACGAGCTTGATAATTGCATCCTTGTTCATTGTTGCAACAAAATAAATTGGTTTATCCGCCCGACATTATCGCTGCACTCGTTCTACCATACGGATTCATTGATCCGTAATCCCGACCGTCGGACAGGTTCCGGGCCATGCGGCCCGCGCCCTGCCCCGTCATGCGATCTTATGCCCTATATAAGAGGTCGATACGGGGTTGCAAATATACATAAAAAATAATTAACCGCCATCATGCCGGCAAAAAAATCACGCCCACCGGCCGAATTATCCGCTCCGGCGGCGTTATCGGGCGGTATTTTATTACCTTTGCCGATCGTTAAAGAACTATAAAAAACGTTGTCCATGGCTAAACTGGTTTCACGTGCCACGCTGCGTCCGCTCGATTACGTACTCATCGTCGGCCCCATACTTACGGCCGGCACCTATTCGGTCCTCATGGGCGAATTCGACGTGCTGGGATTCATCGTGCTGGCGGCCGGCGTGATGGGAGTGGTGCTGAGCGCCAAGCGGAGCATACTCAACTTCATATTCGGGCTGGTGAACGTGGGGCTTTACGCCTACATAGCCTACAAGTCGAACTACTACGGAGGCGCGGCCCTGCATGCACTCTACTACGTGCCGATGCAGTTCGTGGGCTACCGCGCATGGCGCCGCCACAGCCAGAGCGACGACGAGTCGCGTGTGCAGGCCCGCAGCATGACGCGCCGGCAGATCGTGTTCTGGAGCGTGGCGTCGGCCGCGGCCATCGCGGCACTTACGTTCGTGCTCGACCGTTACACAGCCGATTCGCAGCCGCTGAAGGATGCCGCCATCACCGTCATAGCCGTGGTGGCCCAGTATCTGATGACATGCGCCTACTGGGAGCAGTGGGTGCTGTGGCTGGCCATCAACCTGCTGAGCGTGACGCTGTGGACCGTCGGCACCGTCAAGGGCGAACCCCATGCGGCACTCATGGTGGTGAAATACGCCTTCTACTCCGTAAACGCCGTGAACGGCATAATACAGTGGCGCCGCCAGAGCAGGACGGCGGAGCGGGAGCGGAGATAATCCATTCGGGAAAGACCGTACCGGCAGGAATCCTACATACTCATCAGCACCATGTTGCCCGCAGCGCACAGCAGAAGCAGACGGTAGAGCATCTCGGTGAAACCCACCCCCATGCGCACGAACATCATAGGCAGCAGTACGGCCGCCGGCACGGCCACGAGCGGGAACAGCGTGACAGTCGCGCTCGGCAGAAAGAACAGGGCCGTCATGACAAGCAGCAGCAGCGCGTTGAAACGCATCACGGCGCGCGCCTTAACTTTCAGCGAATAACGGTCGGATATTATCAGCGACACCGAACACAGCACCATCACCAGCAGCACGCCGATCTGCAGTATCACGGCCGGATTGAGTATGCGGTAGAAATTGAATCCGCTCGGTGTCAGCAGCACGTCGGCCATGCGCAGCACCGGCGCCGCGAACTCGCCGCCGCCGCACCATTCGACATAACACAGCGCCAGAAGCGGCAGCACAAGGCTCACCGCCGCCACGATCCATTCGCGCAGGTTGGTCTTGACCACGATAATCATCAGCGGCATGACGGCATACACCACCGCCGCAGCCGGAGCGAACACCAGCGGAAGGGCACCGAAAAAGAGCATCGAGAGCGACAGGTCGCCGAAGCTCCCCGTACGCATGACGCAGCGCATGATGTATTTCGACCCCAGCAGCATGAACATCGTGGCCAGCGAGGTGACCAGATAGTCGCCGCTGACCGCTATGGTGGCCGCCACGGCACCGAAAAGCGGTATTGACATGAGCGTGTAGGCGGGATACAGCGAGTTCTTCACGCCATAGCGGCCGACGCCGAGACCGGCGAAGAACACCGTCACGCCCCATACGGCGGCCGACGCCGAAGGCATATGCGACTGAAGGCGCTGGAGCCATGCGCCCAGCGGCGACGCCACGTTCGGGATCGCTTCGTCGCCGGAGGGCATGAGCGCCGAACGCACGGCGGCGACGGCCGCCATGACCAGCAGCGTCGCCGTGACCTCGAAGATTCTGTGATGTATAACCTTTTTAGTCGCCATGATGTTTACAGCGGCGGTTCCGGCCACGCCCGCCGAAAGCCCGCCGCACAACCGCAAAAATACGAAAAAAGCGTAGAAGCCGGCAAATTATTCGTAACTTTGTCATGTCATGCTCGAAAATTCATACAGAAAGGATCTCGTCGAAGCCGGATGCGACGAGGCGGGGCGCGGCTGTCTGGCCGGCAGCGTGTTCGCCGCGGCGGTCATTCTGCCGCCCGATTTCCATCATCCGCTGCTCAACGACTCGAAACAGATGACGGCGCGCCAGCGCGGTCTTCTGCGCACAGTGATCGAACGCGAGGCCGTGGCGTGGGCCGTGGCCGAGGTGACGGCCGAACGCATCGACGAGATCAACATACTCAACGCCTCGTTCGAAGGCATGAACCTCGCCGTGGCGCAGCTGGGCACCGCACCGCAGTTTCTGGCCATCGACGGCAACCGGTTCCGCACGCAGCTGGCGACGCCATACGCCTGCATAGTAAAGGGCGACGGCAAGTATGCCGACATAGCGGCCGCATCGGTGCTGGCCAAGACCCACCGCGACGAATACATGATGCGGCTGCACGAGCAGTACCCGTTCTACGGCTGGGACCGCAACAAGGGCTACCCCACGCGCGAACACCGTCTCGCCATACGCGAGCACGGACTGTCGCCGTTCCACCGCCTCACCTTCAACCACGGAACCGGCCAGCCCGAACTTTTCTGACGATCCGCGACACGCGCGGGCAGCGCCGCCACGACCACCGCGCCCCCTGCTGCCGGCTGCCGCGGCGTCCGGCGTCCGGCGAACATCGTTCCACCCGGCCTACCGGTGACAATCCGGATGTTTTTACGGACAAAACGGGCCGTGACTATTGCCGGAACCGGAACTAATTGCTATCTTTGATACGGTGAACCTGCAAAACGACTGACTGCCGGACATGAAACGCAACGGAAAAGACAACCTGCCGATGAGAGTCGTGCGATTCTATCGCGACGGCTTCGCGTCGATGACCGTCGGCCGCACACTGTGGTTCATCATCATCGTCAAGCTGGCCGTGATCTTCATCGTTCTGCGCCTGATCTTCTTCACCCCCGCGCTGGGAGGGATGAGCGACGAGGAGCGCGCCGCCGCAGTGATGGGCAGCATGACCGAATGCCGCGACAACGCAAACCCCTAAACTAAAGATAAAAGTATGATTGTCGACCTTATGTCAGTAGTCGATTGGTCGCGGGCGCAGTTCGCCCTTACGGCCTTCTATCATTGGCTCTTCGTGCCGCTAACGCTGGGACTGGGAATCCTGTGCGCGATCATGGAAACGATCTACGTCCGCACGGGTGACGAACAGTGGCTGCGCATGACCAAGTTCTGGATGCGGCTGTTCGCCGTAAACTTCGCCATCGGCGTGGCGACGGGAATAATCCTCGAATTCGAGTTCGGCACCAACTGGTCCAACTACTCGCACTTCGTGGGCGACATTTTCGGCGCGCCGCTGGCTATCGAGGGCATCATGGCCTTCTTCCTCGAAGCCACGTTCTTCGCCGTCATGTTCTTCGGCTGGGGACGCGTCAGCAGCCGGTTCCATCTCGCCTCCACATGGCTCACGGCCATAGGCGCCAACATCTCGGCGCTGTGGATTCTGGTGGCCAACTCGTGGATGCAGTATCCGGCCGGATGCACGTTCAATCTGGACACCGTGCGCAACGAGATGACCTCGTTCTCCGAGGTGCTGTTCTCGCCGGTGGCCATGAACAAGTTCTCGCACACCGTCACATCGTCTTTCGTGCTGGCCGCGGTGTTCGTGCTGGGCGTGTCGGCATGGTACCTGCTGCGCGGACGCGAACAGGCCATGGCCAAACGCAGCATGAAGGTGGCCGGCATGTTCGGTCTGATCTTCGCTCTGGTGGCGGCGCTTTCGGGCGACCGGTCGGGCGCCGTGGTGGCCGAGGTGCAGCCCATGAAGCTGGCGGCAATGGAGGCTCTGTACGACGGCGAGCAGGGGGCCTCGCTCACCGTCATAGGCCTGCTGCGGCCCGAGGACGAGCGTCGTGCGGGCAAACCGCACTATTTCCGCATCGACATTCCGAAGATGCTCTCCATAATGAGTTTCCGCGACGCCGACGCCTACGTGGCCGGCATAAACGATCTGGTGAACGGCAACCCCGAACGCGGCATAATGCCGGCCGCCGAGAAGATCGGACGCGGACGCCGCGCGATAGCCGAGCTGGCGCGTTACCGCGACGCCCTGCAACGCGGCGACCGGGCCGTGGCGGACGAGGTGCGCGCGCTGTTCGATCCGTCGACGGCCGAGGGAGCCGGGTTCCTGAAAGAGTACTTCGCCTATCTGGGCTACGGCTATCTCACCTCACCCGAACAGATCGTGCCCAACGTCCCGGTGCTGTTCTACTCGTTCCGCATAATGGTGGGCGCCGGATGCTTCTTCATACTGCTGTTCGCCGCCGTGCTGTGGCTGCTGCGGCGCGACAGGCTGGAGCGGTACAGATGGCTGCTGTGGACCGCCATTCTCGCGGTGCCGCTGGCCTACATAGCCTCGCAGGCGGGATGGATCGTCGCCGAAATGGGACGCCAGCCGTGGGCCATACAGGACTTGATGCCCACCTCGGTGGCCGTATCGGACATGTCGGCCGCCTCGGTGAAGGTCACTTTCTTCCTCTTCCTCGCGCTCTTCACGGCGCTGCTTGCGGCCGAGCTGAGCATCATGTTCAAACAGATAAGTATAGGACCCGATAAAAAATAGGCGCAACATGGCTACATTATCATTCTTTCAGCATTACTGGTGGTTCATCATATCGCTTCTCGGGGCGCTGCTGGTGTTTCTGATGTTCGTGCAGGGAGGCCAGAGCCTGCTCTACATAATAGGACGCAGCGACACGCAGCGCACGCTGATAGCCGCCGCGCTCGGCCGCAAGTGGGAGCTTACGTTCACCACGCTCGTCACCTTCGGCGGCGCGTTCTTCGCATCGTTCCCGCTGTTCTACTCCACGAGTTTCGGCGGAGCCTACTACGTGTGGTTCGCCATTCTGTTCGTGTTCGTCATTCAGGCCGTAGCCTACGAATACCGGCGCAAGCCGCGCAATCTGTTCGGCGAACGGACGTTCAACGCGTTTCTGATAATCAACGGCACGGCCGGCCCCCTGCTGCTGGGCACCGCCGTGGGCACGCTGTTCACCGGCGCCAACTTCACCGTCGACCGGTTCAACATGGCCTCGGTCGGAGGCGATACGGCGATCTCGCAATGGCAGTCGCCGTGGCACGGACTCGAGGCCGTGGCCGACTGGCGCAACGTGTGTCTGGGCGTGGCGGTCATGCTGCTGGCCCAGCTGCTGGCGCTGCACTTCTTCATAAACAACATCGCCGACGATGATATCCGCCGACGGTCGGCCCGCCGGTCGATACCCACCGCCGCGGCGTTTCTCGTGTTCTTCCTCGCATTCCTCGTACAGCTGATGCTGGCCGTCGGACGGAGCTGCGACCCCGCGACGGGCGACATACTCGTCGAGAAGTACAAATATCTCCACAACCTGCTCGCCATGCCGGCCGTCGCCGGACTGTTGCTCGCAGGCGTGGCAGCGGTGCTGTGCGGCATCGCACTCGGCGCCCGCGGCAGCCGACGCGCCATATGGTTCAGCGGAGCGGGCACAGTGCTCACGGTGCTGGGACTGCTGCTGTGCGCAGGCTGGAACGACACGTGCTACTATCCGTCACTGTCGGATCCCGCCTCGTCGCTGTCGATAACCAACTCGTCGTCGAGCCTGTTCACGCTGAAGGTAATGAGCTGGGTATCGCTTTTCATCCCGTTCGTGGTGGCCTACATCTGGTACGCATGGCGGGCGCTGACCCATCCGCTCACGGCCGGCGACGCCGATGAGTACGGACACTGACACGGCTTACACACCGCGCCGGCAGCCCCCGGAACACCGTCGCAGACAGCATTCGGACCGACTTTCGACACAGCCGGTCCGTTTTTCTTGCATAAAAATGCAAAAAACGGACATAATGCTAACGAATTTTAATAAAAAAGCGTACCTTTACGGTCGTTTTGTAAACGTTTCCTATGAAAAAGATACTTATTGTAGGTGCAGGAGGTCAGATCGGTTCGGAACTGGTAACCTATCTGCGTGGAATTTACGGCAACGGCAATGTGATCGCTGCCGATCTGAAACCATCGGAGAAACTGGCTGCCGACGGCCCGTTCGAACTGCTCGACGCACTTGATGCCGAGCGATACGCTTCGCTGGTAGACAAGTACGGCGTCGACTCGATCTTCAATCTCGTGGCGCTGCTTTCGGCCACCGGCGAGAAGAATCCTACGCTGGCATGGAAGATCAACATCGGCGCACTGACCAATTCGCTGGAGATCGCGCGCCAGTACAACTGCTCGCTGTTCACCCCCAGCTCGATCGGAGCGTTCGGCGGCGACTTCCCGCGCGACAACACTCCGCAGGATGTGGTCATGCAGCCCGACACGGTTTACGGCGTGTGCAAGGTGACGGGCGAGCTGCTGTCCAACTACTACCACACCCGTTTCGGCGTCGACACCCGTTCGGTACGCTTCCCGGGCATCATATCGAATGTGACCCTGCCGGGCGGCGGCACCACCGACTACGCGGTGGAGATATACTACTCGGCCGTCAAGGGCGAGCGTTTCGTATGCCCCGTGCGCGACGTCTACATGGACATGATGTACATGCCCGACGCCCTGTGCGCCATGGTCGAGCTGATGGAGGCCGACCCCGCCAAGCTGCGCCACCGCAACAGCTTCAACATAGCCTCGATGAGCTTCACGCCCGACACCATATATGCCGAGATACGCAAGCGCATACCCGACTTCGAGATGGTTTACGACGTGGATCCCGTAAAGCAGGCCATAGCCGAGAGCTGGCCCAACAAGCTGGACGACTCGTGCGCACGCGAGGAGTGGGGCTGGAAACCCGAATGGGACCTCTCGTCGATGACCGACGACATGCTGCGCGCCGTAAGAGCCAAGAATCTTTAACAGACAAGAAGATAGTAGTAATTAGTTTGAGAGCGGTTCCGCACGGTTTGCATCGTGCGGAATCTTTTTTGTACGCCCCGGCTTCATGCCGCAAAAAAAATCCCGCAGACCATCTGCAACGGTCTGCGGGATAATTGTCGTCGGCGGGAAACGCCGGACATGACGGTCTACCGTACCTTGAACTCGGGATCGGCCTTAAGCGGAATAGGCATCGAGCGGTAGTAGCCGGCCTCGAACTTGTCGCGTACGGCCTTGAACGCATTGATGGTGTACTCCACATCCTCCATGGTGTGAGCCGCCGTGGGAATGACACGCAGGATGATCTCGCCCTTCGGGATCACGGGGTAGATCACGATCGAGCAGAACAGGGCATGGTTCTCGCGCAGATCGACGATCAGGTTGGTACCCTCCTCGTTACCGCCCTTCATATATATAGGAGTAACGGGCGACTGCGTAACGCCTATGTCGAAACCGTTCTCCTTGAGTCCGTTCTGCAGGGCACGGGTTATCTCCCACAGCTTCTGCTGATATTCGGGGTGGTTGCGGATAAGCTCCATACGCTTCAGCGCGCCGATAACCATGGGCATGGGCAGCGACTTGGCGTAGAGCTGCGAGCGCATGTTGTAGCGGAAAAGGTTGATAAGCCAGCGCGGACCGCTCACGAAAGCGCCGATGCCGGCCATCGACTTGGCGAAGGTGTTGAACAGTACGTCCACGCCGTCCACCACGCCGAAGTGCGCCGCCGTACCGCGGCCGCCCGGGCCCATCGTACCGAAACCGTGGGCGTCGTCGACCAGCAGACGGAAGTTGAAATCCTTCTTGGCCTTCACGATAACGTCGAGGAATCCGAGGTCGCCCTTCATGCCGAACACACCCTCGGTGATGACCAGCACACCGCCCTTCTGCGACTCGGCCAGCTCGGTGGCATGCTTGAGCTGCAGACGGAGCGACTCCTCGTTATTGTGGGCATATACGAAACGCTTGCCCTTGTGCATGCGCAGACCGTCGATGATGCAGGCGTGCGCCTCGGCATCGTAAACCACCACGTCGCGCGGGGTGAGCAGGCAGTCGATGATCGAGATCATGCCCTGATAACCGAAGTTGAGCAGGAACGC
>CAZFIN010000010.1:0-38318 GCA_964519525.1 uncultured Alistipes sp.
GTCCATCAGGTATTTGACCCGAGCTTTCGTAGCCTCGTCATAATCGCCTTCGAGCCACTTGGCCGCTTTCGACATTACGGTCTGTTCCAATTGATCTGCCATATTACTATAAGTTTTAGCTATGGTTAATACTGATTCATCCTGTTATTTTTGATACGCAAAATTACGAATTATTTTCCGATTATTCAATATCAGCGAGTTAAAATCGGCACTTCGCGGAGGGCTTGTTTTCCATACATAAAAAAACAAGAAAAACAAGTTCGATCACGATTTATTTTAACAAATTTATTCACAACTTTGCAGTGTCGAAGAAAGGTAAATCCGAGACATCCGAGCTTAATTCAACCGCCCCGCAAAAGGGCGGCGGGACAAGATTCGCGCCAAAGGTAACGCTTTTTTTTCGCACTAAAAACGCTTTATTAACATACACGACTGAAATGGCAAACTCTCATACATACGCCGAAGTGTGGCAGACGTGTCTGAACCGCATAAAGGATCAGACCTCGCACGAGGAGTTCTCGAAATGGTTCGCACCCATCCAGCCTTTGGCATTCGACGGCACCAACCTCCGGCTCAAGGTGCCCAACGAGAGTTACGTGGCCCACATCGAGAAGAACTACCTCAAGTTCTTCTCGCAGATAATCTACCAGATGTACGGCCAGCAGACGCGTCTGTTCTACGCCGTGCCCAACGCCGAGGAGCGTATTCCCGTGGCGGCGCACGCCGACACTACGGCCATATCGCAGTCGTACACCCGCACCGACACCTCGTCGGCCATAATGAATCCGTTCGTGATTCCGGGACTCAAGAAGATCACCATCGACCCGCAGCTGAATCCCGGCTACACATTCGCCAATCATGTCGAAGGCGAATGCAACCGTCTGGCGCGTTCGGCCGGCCGAACGGTGGCACTCACCCCCGGATCGTCGCCGTTCAACCCCTTATATATATACGGAGCCTCGGGACTCGGCAAGACCCACATAGTGCAGGCCATAGGCCACGAAGTGCGCGAACGCCACCCCGAACTGCAGGTTCTGTATGTCTCGACCAACAAGTTTCAGGCGCAGTTCCAGACGGCGTACAAGAACGGCGAGATCACCGATTTCATACGCTTCTACCAGATGGTGGACGTGCTGATTATCGACGACATACAGGAACTGACCGGAAAGGCCGGAACGCAGAATGCGTTCTTCAACATATTCAACCACCTTCAGCTGGCCGGCAAGCAGCTCATCCTCACGTCGGACAAGCCTCCCGTCGAGCTGAAGGACATCGAGCAGCGGCTCCTCACGCGATTCAAGTGGGGACTTTCGGCCAAGGTGGACGTGCCCGACTACGACACGAAAGTGAAGATCATAAGAACCAAGGCCGCGAGCCGCAACATAGCCATCTCGGACGATGTGGTGGCATATCTGGCCGAGAACATATCGGCCAACATCCGCGAGATCGAGGGCGCCATGTCGTCGCTCATCGCCAACGCCGAGTTCCTCGGCCGCCGAATCTCGACGTCGCTGGCCAAGGACATACTGAAGATATACGTGCAGGTCAACCAGAAGGAGATCTCCATAGCGCGCATAACGGAGGAGGTGTGCCGCTACTTCAATATCGACGAGCAGAACTTCAACTCGTCGAAACGCACCCGCGAAGTGGCTCAGGCCCGCCAGATAGCCATGTATCTGGCCAAACAGCACACCAAGTCGCCGCTTGCCGCCATCGGAGCGGCGATAGGAGGGCGCAACCACGCGACTGTTCTGCACTCGTGCAAGACTGTCGCCAACATGATCGAGACGGACAAGACCTTCAAAAGCCATATCGAGGAGCTGGAGAAGATAATTCTTGCAAATTAGCAGTCTTGCGGCCGGTCGCCGTAACCGGAAATACAGAAAGCGGATCGCGATTTCGATCCGCTTTTTTATTATTTTTGCAGTCGGGACGGCCGACGGCAGTACGCCCCGGTCCGCCGCCACAGACCAAACCGCAACCGACGACACGATGGACCAACCCAAGATAGAACGCATGCTGCGTCTGATGAAGATGCTGACAGCCAATACGGCATACACGGTGGACGACATTGCCGCGCGCATGTCGATGTCGCGCCGCACGGTCTACCGTTACATCGACACGTTCCGCGACGCGGGATTCTTGATAAAGAAGAGCGGCGGCCACATCCGTCTGGACAAGGAGTCGCCTCATTTCAAGGACATATCTCAACTCGTGCACTTCACCGAAGAGGAGGCAGCCATACTGAAACGCGCCATCGAGAGCATCGGCGACACCAATCTGCTCAAACAGAACCTGAAGCGCAAGCTGTACTCGGTGTACGACAACAAAATCCTCGCCGACACGGTGGTATGCGAGGAGAATGCCTCCAATGTACGCCGTCTGGTCGAGGCTATCGAGCAACGCATGCAGGTCGTGCTGCACGATTACCGGTCGGCCCACGGCGGCGCAGTACGCGACCGTCTCGTGGAACCGTTCGCATTCACCACCAACTACGTGCAGGTGTGGTGCTACGACGTGCATGGCGAATCGTGCAAACTGTTCAAACTCTCGCGTATAGGTGCCGTCGAGATACTCGGCAGCGGATGGACTCATCCCGAGCGGCACGAGAAAGGGTTCATCGACATATTCCGCATGAACGGCCGGGAACGCCGCCGCATAAGGCTGCGGCTCGGGATCATGGCCCGCAACCTGCTCATCGAGGAGTATCCGCTCGCCGAACGAGACATAACGCCCGACGGCGCGGACCACTGGCTGCTCGACACCGAGGTGGCCGACTATGCCGGCGCGGCACGGTTCGTCGTGGGGCTGATGGATGACATAGAGATCGTCGACTCGCCCGAACTGGTGTCGTACATAGCCGGCTACGTCGCACGGTTCTGGCCCGCGGCCGCGGCTGGGCGGCAGGAGTGAACCGCGCAACACCCGCATCGCACACCCGCCACACAACCCCTCACAACGATCTGTCGAAAAATATTTTCCAAAAAAATCACCATCTTTCGCCATTGTGTCACAAACTGACACAACAGGTGTGTTACTTTGCATCGTGAACGAATGTAAAACACTTAAAACTTTACTACAATGGGAATAGCCTACAAGATCAGATGCAAACACTGCCACGCGGAATTCGATTACAGTCAGGACCAGTCGTTCGGCATGCTGCCGCGCTGCGTGGGATGCGAGAGCTACGTCGAAACCGAATCGCCAATACGCTGTCCGGCATGCAACCGCCGTCTTAACACCACGCAGGAGGAGTTCAACCAGCAGGTGCAGACCGTCATGATGTGGGACTGACCGACGGAAGCGCAAAAAAAGTAGGGCGGAATACGGATTTTAACGAAAAAGTTTGTAACTTTGGATAATTATATGCTGTCGGAATGCGAAACACGCTCTCCGCATACGCGCGAACCGCAACACGGCATTGACTTGCCCACGGAAACGGCGGCACGCGTTTCGCACAAGCCCCGGCGACGACGACGCCACGCACGGCCCGGCAGCATTGAAACAACAAGTTAAACAGTTGATTACGAACTAAATTACACTGATATGGCAGAACTGAAGCCCGGAGACATGGCCCCCGATTTTACGGGACGCACCCAAGACGGCGAACCTCTTTCGCTCGCCGATCTGGCCGGCAGCCGCGTTGTTCTCTATTTCTATCCGAAGGACAACACGTCGGGTTGCACGCTCGAAGCCAAGAGTCTGCGCGACGGCAAGGCCGAACTGGAGGCAAGAGGGTACCGGATCATAGGGGTAAGTCCCGACAGCGAACGGTCGCACCTTAACTTCTGCGCCAAACACGAACTCAACTTCACACTGCTGGCCGACACCGACCACAGCATCTGCGAGGCATACGGCGTATGGGTCGAGAAGTCGATGTACGGACGCAAGTACATGGGCGTGGCACGCAAGACCTTCCTTCTGGACGGGCAGGGACGCATAACCCACATATTCGACAAGGTACGCACCGCCGACCATTATGCACAGATCATAAGCGAGCTGGACAAGTAAACCTGCCGCCCGGCAGGTCCGAAAATAATACTGAAACTAATAACGACACAAAAAAATATGGCAAACGAGAAGATACAGGCTGATCCCGAAAAGCTGAAGGTACTCAGCGCGGTGATGAGCAAGATAGAGAAGGATTTCGGCAAAGGGTCGATCATGCGCATGAGCAGCGAAGCCGTGACCGACATACCGGTCATACCCACAGGTTCGATAACGCTCGACATAGCGCTCGGCGTGGGAGGCTACCCCAAGGGCCGCGTGATCGAGATCTACGGTCCCGAGTCGTCGGGTAAGACCACACTGGCCATACACGCCATAGCCGAGGCACAGAAAGCGGGCGGCATAGCGGCGTTCATCGACGCCGAACACGCTTTCGACAGTTTCTATGCCCAGAAGCTGGGCGTCGATGTCGACAACCTGCTCATCTCGCAGCCCGACAACGGCGAGCAGGCGCTGGAGATAGCCGATTCGCTCATACGTTCGAGCGCAATCGACATAATCGTGATCGACTCGGTGGCGGCCCTTACCCCCAAGGCCGAGATCGAGGGCGAGATGGGCGACTCGAAGATGGGACTTCAGGCAAGGCTCATGTCGCAGGCGCTGCGCAAGCTCACGGCCAGCATATCGAAAACCAAGACGGTGTGCATATTCATCAAGCAGCTGCGCGACAAGATAGGCGTCGTTTACGGCAATCCCGAGACGACCACCGGCGGTAACGCACTGAAATTCTATGCCAGCGTGCGCATCGACATACGCCGCGCCTCGGTCATAAAGGACGGCGAGGAACAGCTGGGAACGCGCACCAAAGTCAAGGTGGTCAAGAACAAGGTGGCGCCTCCGTTCAAGCGCGCCGAGTTCGACATCATGTTCGGCGAGGGCATATCGAAGATCGGCGAGATAGTCGACCTCGGCGTCGATTACGGCGTGGTGCGCAAGGCCGGCTCGTGGTTCTCGTACGGCGAGCAGAAAATCGGTCAGGGACGCGATGCGGTAAAGGAATTGCTAAGAAACAATGCCGAGCTGTGCGCCGAGATAGAGGGTAAGGTGCGCGAAGCGATGAAAACTCAAAAGTAACACCTGACAGCATGAATTATACTGCGGAAGACGAGCGGTTAATACAGGATAAATGGGACTCTCTGGTCGAATCGTGCAAAAAGATATGCCACAACGAGGAGGACTGGAACTTCATTAAACGGGCCTTTTTTCTGGCCAAGGAGGCCCATCAGGGGGTAAGGCGCCGTTCGGGCGAACCTTACCTCCTGCATCCCATCGCAGTGGCCCGCATCGTGGTCGACGAGATAGGCCTCGGCGTGAAGTCGGTGGTGGCCTCGCTGTTGCACGACGTGGTGGAGGACACCGATTACACGGTGGAGGACATCGAGCACATCTTCGGCCACAAGATAGCCACCATGGTCGACGGACTCACAAAAATGTCGGGCGTATTCACGGCCGACACATCGCGTCAGGCCGAATACTTCCGCAAAGTGCTGCTTACGCTGTCGGACGACGTTCGGGTGATACTCATTAAGATCGCCGACCGTCTGCACAACATGCGCACGCTGGGGTCGATGCCCCAGAACAAGCAGATAAAGATCACCAGCGAAACCATATATCTGTTCGCGCCGCTGGCATACCGACTCGGCCTTTACGCCATAAAGACCGAGCTGGAGGACCTCTGCATGAAGTACCGCTTCCCCAAAGAGTACGAGGAGATAACCGGACAGATAGACGAAACGTCGGCCGCACGCGAAGAGTACATCCGCAAGTTCAATGCACCGATAATAGAGGCGCTCGACCGCAACGGAATAAAATACGAGATCTCCGGCCGCGTGAAAAGCGTCTACTCCATCTGGACCAAGATGGTGCGCAAACAGATACCGTTCTCGGAGATTTACGACCTGTTCGCCATAAGGATAGTGTTCCAGCCGTTGGATTTCCCGTCGGAGAAGACGCAGTGCTGGCAGATATACTCCTCGATAACCGACATATACACCCCAAAATCCGACCGTCTGCGCGACTGGATCAGCATCCCCAAGGCCAACGGATACGAGGCTCTGCACTCGACAGTAATGGGTCCCGACGGAATATGGGTGGAGGTGCAGATACGCACCCAGCGCATGGAGGAGATAGCCGAAAGGGGAATCGCCGCACACTGGAAATACAAGCAGACGGCCATGAACGACGAGGACGAGTTCGACAAATGGCTGAAGATGATACGCACGGCGCTCGACAGCCCGACGGAGAGTGCAGTCGACTTCCTCGACAACTTTAAGTTATCGTTGTATACATCTGAAATAGCCGTATTTACTCCAAAGGGTGAGGCGCGACACCTGCCATACGGAGCCACGGCCCTCGACATGGCATACGACGTACACACCAAAATCGGCAACAAGGCCATAGGCGCCAAGATCAACCACAAGATAATGCCAATCTCCACCGAACTCAACAGCGGCGATCAGGTGGAGATCATCACGTCGGAATCGGCGAAACCCAAGGCCGAATGGCTCGAATACGTGATGACGGCCAAGGCCAAGCAGGCTATAAAGAACCATCTGAAACGCGAGCGCGAACACAACCTGCAACGAGGCATGAAGCTGCTGGACGAACATCTGGCAAAGCTGAATATAACGCCAAACAACCGGGTGATACGCAAGCTGATAGAAGCCTACGACAGCAGCAACAAGGACGAACTGTACACCAAAATCGGCGCAGGCATAGTTTCGCTCGACAATCTGGAAAAGGTAGTCAAGACCAATTCGAAAAACAAGATACTGAAGTTCTGGACGCTCTTCATCAAGGACAAGGACGACGACAGCATAGAGAACGAGCAGGACGACACCGCACCGGCCGACGACAGGAAACCGAAAAGCAAAGAGGGCAGCGAGGCCCCATCGTTCGTTATGGCCGACTGCTGCAAGCCCATACCGGGCGACAGCGTCGTAGGATTCAAGGACCCTCTTACACACCAGATAATTGTCCACAAATCGACGTGCGACGAGCTGACGCGCCTTGCGTCGCAACACGGCGAGTGCATAATAAAAGAGGAGATAAAGTGGACGCAGCTCAAGATGCAGTCGGCATTGTCGACGATCGAAATCATCGGAATCGACCGCATGGGACTGCTTCTCGATCTGGCGAACGTCGTGACCAACGACTTCAGCATCAACATGCGGGAGGTAAACATACAGTCGCACGACGGCATATTCGAAGGGACACTGAGTCTCTACGTGCGCGATGCCGACAGCCTCAATGCAGTACTCGACAGGCTGCGGCGAATAAAGGGAATGGACAGCGTAAAACGTGTAATTAACTGACAACTATGGATTTTTTGTGGATAATCATACTTGCGGCAGGAGCTATCGCCTCCATCATGCAGAAAAATCAGGAGCGGCAGCGCAGAACGGCCCCCATGGAAGATGACGAACCGGCGCATGATCCGCGTCAGGAGTGGGAGAGACGCATACGCCGAATGATGGGAGAGCCCGATTCCGGGCCCGTTCCTGCCGAACACCAACGACCCGCAACGCCTGCATCGGTGCAGTTGCCCGGCCGTACAGCAGGGCATACGGACGCTGACAGACAGCATTCTGCGCATCAAAAAGCTACACGGCACAAACATCCGGAACCGGCCGTGACCGCTCCGTCGAACAGACCGACTCAACGCCGGCATACGGCCGCCACAGCACCCACAGGCGACAGCAGAGCAGCAGGCCAAGCCGATCCGGACAGAACCGGTAAAATAACCGACGAATTTGATCTGGAACGCGCGATAATCTATTCGGAGATACTGAAACCGAAGTTCGAAGACTACGAACGCTACTGATACGTAATACGCGATTTAACATAATGTTACGTATCCTGCATGCGATCGTTACGAAACGATAGCGGACGAGGGTGCAAGTACTCAAAATATCGTGTCGGTTGCGAAATGCATCAAACATCGCTTTAACCTGCGATTATTGACGAATAACAAGAAGTACAACACTCGCAAGAAAGCACCTCAAAGGCCCGGAAACGGGTCGTAAACGGCATTATACGACCAATTCGCGACCGGTTTGCTCCCGATATGTCCCCAAGGACGATTCTACCGCCGTACCGATGGCCGGACAGAACCTAACTCAGAAACCATTAAAACAAACGATATGGCAACGATATTCTCAAGAATCATAGCAGGGGAGATCCCCAGCTACAAAGTGGCCGAGGATGACAATTATTACGCATTTCTCGACATAAACCCATTAGCCAAGGGCCACACGCTGGTGGTACCCAAAAAAGAAGTCGACTACATCTTCGATCTCGACGACGACACACTGGCCGGAATGACGGTATTCGCAAAAAAAGTAGCGCACAAAATCAAGGATCAAATAGAGTGTAAAAAGGTGGCAATGGTGGTTTTAGGACTCGAAGTTCCGCATGCGCACATACATTTGATACCGATGAACAGCGAAAATGACGTGGATTTCAAGCGCGAAAAGCTGAATCTGACGCCAGAAGAGTTTTCTGAAATCGCATCCAAATTATCGGAATAAACAGACTGTTAACAAATCGGTAACAGTTGATAAACAGCAGGGTAGCCGGCGATTGCGGCTACCCTTATACTTTTTATTTAACATAATACAAGAGTATTCAGCGAAATGGGAAAGATTCAATCAAGGGATCAATCGAATCGTTCGAATTTTGTAATAAACAGTCGCTTGTTATTTACAAATGTGTATGCATTAAGCATGTTTACACATTTGTAAAACATCGTATTTATACACACATGTAAGCAAATTAAGACTATCACCATTGTTGATAATTACATTTGTGATCGATCACAACTATGTCAACATCGGCCATATCTCGCAAAACGCACTGCGGTTAAAACGCTAAACATTCAGTACACTAAAGCAGCATTATCAGGTAAATACAAGGATTAAATAAACCTAAACAGCAGCAATATACATAGCTAAACCCCGTTATCCACCAAAACAGCCGGAAATAGGCCAAGATTTAATCTAAATCACCATACGACCAATATATTACATATTATCACATCAAGTATCAGTGTAGCGCTACACGTTCTTATCTTCTTAACCATAACTCACGCATTACACTTGTAAACATTATCAACACATTTCATTAATTTACAATTATCACCACGGGCTTGATTACAAAAGAAAAATGTTTTATATTTGTAAAAAATTACTGTCATGCAAGAAAAACTGCGTACTTTAATGGACAAAGAGAATCTGACGCAGAGCAGGCTGTCCGAATTGCTCGGTATAGGGTCATCGGGATTATCTCACATTCTCGGGGGACGCAATAAACCGAGTTTCGATTTAATCCAGAAAATTCTGCGCCGGTTTCCGCGACTGAATCCCGACTGGCTGCTGCTCGACAAAGGACCGATGTATCGGATCGAATCAGATGGCACCGCCCCGGATAATGAATCGCGCCAGTCAACCGATCTGTTCGGCAATTCGATTCCGGCATCCGAAACTCCCCAACCGAACAGCAGTAATTCGACCGGAGAAAATTCGGCCGCCACATTCATTTCATCTCCCAAAGATGAGGCAGCCGCTCATCGAACAGAAAATCGCGATCGGGCGATGAATATTCCGGTTCCGGTATCATCGCACGGAAAAGTGAAACGTATAATCATCTTTTTCGAAGATCGCACATTCGAATGCTATGAATCGTAAAAATCACTGCATTCGCGCAATATTGGCCGCCTGAATGAACTCAAAACCAGACCCCGCATATTTGCCGGCAGCAATAGGCGAACACACATCGCAACGTATGTGCATTATAATTAAAATATTGCCGAAATATTTAACATAATTATTACACATAAAACAGCTTATGCGGACATGCCCGAGGGGTTTGCCGACCTTACGAACTGTCCGAATACAAATCAAAATCGCATCAAAATCGCACGACCTGCCGCCCAAACATACTCGGACCGTACGAAAGCAAAGCCGGGCATTCGGACTATCCGGGACAAATGCCGTTGAATGACGACGTGCCAGCCAGCCACCGATCAAACCTTGTCCGAAAGCTGGCGGCTTGAGATTTCGGATTCAGCGCTTCAATATAGTTTTCAGACAAATTATCCATGAACCGTATCGCCGCAGCATTGCAGAACCGACTACAAGTATACCGCAGTCGGTTTGATGCAATATTTCTATTATGTTAAATAATATGCCGGAGAGAACCGATTCGTAATTCGACTGCTACTGGAATGTCTGTTGCCGGTGCTCATGGTTATATTCGTGGTAAAACATTGCTTGATCATTTTACAGAGAAAAAGGTCGAAGTTCTCGTTTTCGTTTAAAATGTGGGGATTTTTTGCATATCAAAATTAAATGTAATTTGGAAACGCTTTTATAAGTCTAATCCGGATATCCACGTTTTGATATATTGCTCCGCATCGCGCGCAATCTTTTCTGCTTCTGGTGACTTGCTACTCTTGTTCTTTTTATGCAGAATATCATACTCCGGGTTGTTTTCTTCAATAAATCCATGCTTTACATCATCATATATTTTGATGTTTGTGCTGATTCCATTCGTCTTTAATGCGCTTTCATATTCCAAAGAACTATTACCGATTGGTTCGTCGCCCGCTAAAATGAACAAAGCATCAGGTATATTCTGTTTTTGCCTATCAGTGAGTGCACTATATAACTCCATAACATCACCCAAAAAGGCATAGCACAAGATTTGTCCTTTGATGGGTATGTTTTCTTTGACGAGTTCGATAGAACTTGCCATGGCATAATATCCTCCAGCTGAATATCCCATAATAAATATCCTGCTTTCATCAATGCCATACATATCCGAATGATCGATAAAGTATTTCGCCACATCACAAATTTCAGTAATTACGTACTGTTTATCATATTGTTCCCCTAATAGTTTGTAATTAACAGTAACAACATTTACATTCCAATCATTTGAAATTCTGTCGCTTTGCGTATCCAGAATGTCAGCATCACCTGCAATAAATGCTCCGCCGTGAATATTGATGACCAATGGCGATTTCTCTGTTGTTTTTGTGAAATAACAATTTGTATCAATGGATTCCTTCTTGCCTCTTTCAATATACAGATGTTCACCGATCAACTCTTCATCTGTTTTTATCATTAATCTTTGATCCTGTATCTGGATATTATGATCCCATATTATTTTAAAAATCAATAATATGACTAAAATCATAATTACAAGAAAAACAACTCCTATGCCTTTGAGTATCTTTTTCATAATGTGTATCTTTCACTCCTGTTAAATGTATTATAGAACAAGGTATCTTAGATATTCTTCGCCGAATTCGACGACCTTATAATTACAGTACAAAGATAGAAAAGCTTTTAATCTTCACAAATTGTGTTACCGATCTCGATCTCCTTTATGGCTGCCGGCGGCCGCAACAAACATAATTAATTCACAGAAATTTCCTCCTTATGCTTATAAGGTGTGAGCGTAGCCTGCGCTCCGCATGCCGAAGGCTACGGCTCGCGCGGTACATGCGGTCTTGGCGCATCCGAGTTTATCCTTTTGGGAATCTTTGACATTACGTTCGTTCTTGTCTGTCGTATTCTTTGGAGAAAAAGCAATTCTCGGAATTTTTTGCATATAAAATAATGTATTCTTGACTCTCTATTGATTCATAATGTGTTACACGAAACGGTTGCAGACGATGCCCCTTGAACATTATTTCTATGATTCGCCCAAGCGCGCCTTACGATAATTGCTATTGTGGCCAATTTGTCCTATTTTAATAATAAACAGGTGAATTATCAATGTTTTTACATATTTTTGTGAAACAATTGATAAGATCCGCCCATGCCGAAGAATATACGTGTATCAGTACTGTTGTCGTTGTTGCTTTGCATGACCGTTTGTGCGGCGTCGGCGCAAACGACGGAAGACGGTTCCCGGAAGTCTCCGGTGACATACACATGCACCATAGACGGAACGGAACGTTCGTACCGTCTGTACATACCTGACAATCTGGCGAAAAAAGCCCCGCTCGTATTCGTGCTCCACGGCTACGGGAGTAGCTTCAATCTCGACCATTACGGCATGAACAGCGTGGCCGACCGTTACGGATTCGCCGTATGCTATCCGCAAGGCACGAAGGATTCGCGCGGAAAACGCTGCTGGAACGTCGGTTATCCGTTTCAGGCGGACATGACTGTCGACGATGTTTCGTTCCTGTGCAAATTGGCTGCAATGCTGCAAAAAAGACACGGGCTGAGCCGGCGCAACACGTTTTGCACCGGAATGTCCAACGGCGGCGAGATGTGTTACCTGCTCGCCTACCGCCCGCAGAAGACATTCGCGGCCGTGGCGCCTATCGCAGGACTCACCATGGCGTGGATGCCGCAAAAGTATGATCCTCATCCGATACCTCTGCTCGAAATCCACGGAACCGAGGACCGCACCTCGGAGTGGACGGGCGATCCGGACAACGACGGAGGCTGGGGAGCCTATCTCGCAGTGCCTGAAGCCATAGGTAACATCGCGGCATGCAACGGGTGCGACAAGATGTCGGAAACAGACGTGCGGAGCCGGCGCAATCCGGTAACCGCATACAGATATTACGGCGGAAAACGCGGATACGAGGTTTGGTTATACAAAATAGAGGGCGGAGGACACAGCTGGGGCGATAAAGATATTGACACAGCGGAAGAAATATGGAAATTCTTTAGTACATTTGCAAAATGATTAGTAGTGCTACCCTACTCTTTGCCTGAACGACAAACATGAACATAAAGTTACGACATATCTATTCGCTGGCAGCCACCGTGGCCGTCATAATGGCCGTGGCACATGCGTTCACGGTCGGATACGGATCGGGCCGCCGCACGGCATGCTCGCTGTCGGCAGCAACGGACTGCGCGAAAGATCATGCGCCTTCGTCGATGGCCGCCATATACGAGCGCAAATGCGGAGGACATAGCGATTTCATTCATCTTAAGATAGATACCACCTATCGCGCAATCGGAAGAAACGTATTCCGCCGCGAATTGGTTTGCGACCGCACGATGGCGTTGCGCTGTTTCGATGGCATTTATGCCGACTGCGAGAACGGCGCCGAACGATGTTTCGCCCGCGGCTGCGACGCTGTGACATGGCACGATACGGGCGAGACACGGCGTATCATGGATTACGAATGCCGCCGCGCCACGGCCGATTTCGACGGCCGCAAATGGGAGGTGTGGTACACCGACCGACTACCCTACCGCGCATGCGGCGCACGGGCGAGCGACGGTTTGCAGGGGCTGATACTCGAAGCCGGGTCGCAGGACGGGTACTACCGGCTGAAAATAAGATACGTATCGGAAACGATAGCCTGACATGACACAACAGGAAACACAACTACTTAATAAACAAGTTCTATGAAGAAAATTTTATCATTCGTCGCCATCGCTGCCGTCGCAACGGGCATGGCGACATCGTGCTGCAAGCACAACACGCTCACCGCGGCCGAGGAGGCCGACGGCTGGCAGCTTCTGTTCAACGGCGAAAACCTCGACGGCTGGCGCGACTACAACGGCAAGGAACTCACCGGCGGCTGGGGTGTGGTAGACGGCTGCATTCAGGCTTCGGGCGAAGGCGGCGACGCATCGGGTTACATCGTAACCGACAAGAAATACGCTAACTTCGAACTGGTGTGGGACTGGAAGCTCACCCACGGCGGCAACAGCGGCATGCTCTATCACGTGGTGGAGAGTCCCAAGTTCAAGGTTCCCTATGTTACCGGTCCCGAGTATCAGCTCATCGACAACGAGGGTTGGGAAGAGGTCAATGCTCCGTCGAAGCTGGAGGAGTGGCAGAAGCTGGGCGTCGATTACGCCATGCACCTGCCCGATTACAGCAAGATGCGCGTAAATCCTCAGGGTCAGTGGAACACGTCGAAGATCGTGTTCGACAACGGCCACGTAGAGCACTGGCTCAACGGCGAGAAGATTCTTGAGTTCGAGGCGTGGACCGAGGACTGGTTCGCCAAGAAAGCCAGCGGCAAATGGGGCAACGCCACCGAGTACGGTCTGGCACACGAGGGTGTGATCTGTCTGCAGGACCACGGCGATCCCGCATCGTTCCGCAACATCAAGATCAAGGAGCTTCCCCGCAAGGCCGGCAAGACGGTGAGCCTGTTCAACGGCAAGGACCTCACGGGCTGGGAGTTGTTCGGCAGCATGCGTGTTTCGGTGGATGAGGACGGCAATCTCGTTACCGAGAACGGCGAGGATCTGAAGTACGGCTATCTGGGTACCCGCGAGTACTACAAGGATTTCGATCTCACGGTTGAGTTCAAGCAGGCATCGAACGGTAACTCGGGCCTCTTCTTCCACTCGTTCGTCGAGGGCGGTTACAAGAACAACATCGTGAACGGCTGGCAGTGCGAGGTAGCGCCCAAGGGACAGGATACCGGCGGTATCTACGAGTCTTACGGCCGCGGCTGGCTGATACAGATCCCCGACGAGAAGGAGACCATTCTCAAGGAGGGCGAGTGGAACACCCTGCGTCTGCGCGTCGAGGGCGACAACGTGAAGACTTGGCTCAACGGCGAGCCGATGGTGGACATCAACGACGAGCTGATCGGTTCGAAGACCGGCCGCATCATGTTGCAGATCCACGACGGCAACAATATCAAGGTGCTCTGGAAGAACTTCAACCTCACCACTCTGTAAGCGCGTCATAGCGCACGCAATGCCAAAACGGCTCCCGTCGATTCGGGAGCCGTTTTCTGTTACGGACAATCGCGAAACCGGAGATGCGACAGCCGTTGCACCGGCCGGTTATGATTCGCGGCTGTTAACGTTTTACATACGTAGCATTGTATATTTCAAGCAGATTCCGGCCGTTATACGTCCAATATTGCAGAGGTCGGACAACGTAGCCTATAAGCTCGCTCGAGAGTGGCGAGAGTGCCTGCTCACGGCCGTCGCAGGTCCCGTCTTCGAGCACGCGCACGACATTGTTATTCGCGGTAACGATTGCTTTTATCGTTTCATCCTGTGTGAATACGAGCTCCGCACCTACGGGGATGTTCATCTCGGCGAACTTGAAGCGAGGATTGCGTCTCGTTTCGGGCTGGTCGGCCGTGGCTTCCTTTGTCGTGTTCTCGATCTGCACAAGCTGAAGTATCGTAATCACCTGTGCAGCTGTCACTTTGAAAAACTCGCGATTTTCGTTCACCCGATACGGAGCGAATGCGGCCTGCAGCGCTTTCTCCACCTTGTAGCAATCATCCACCGTGCATTCGTACTCCACCTCGAACGGTGTAGGTACACCGGTGGCTTTCGATATTGCCTTGCGTCTGTTCTCGACGCTATCCTGCGTCACTCCGATCTTTACGATGCCCGGCATCGACGGATTGGACAGAACATAGACTGAGCCTTGTTTGGTTTCATTCTTTTTCATATTGTTGGAGTTTAAAATTTGGTTTTACTATAATATTTGCATTCAAATTCATTATCATTAGGATTTTCCATCCAATATAATGGTTGTAACCATATTGACAAGTATTCAAATAATTGTCCACGGTAAGTTAGTATACTATCTATATTCATTGCTTTTACGGTCGGTATATCGCCGGATAATAAACGATCTCTTAAAGAATTATAATAATTTTGTCTGGATATTAACTGAAAGTTCTTGGATACAATTCCATTTTTTGTAACTCTAATTATTGCTCCTGTGTCGGGATATTTGTCTTCAATACTTATCGGATGGCCATCTTCGTATGTATAAGTTGTTATTCTCTTTCTCTCGGTTGTATTTCCATTTATTGGTATAAACTCAATGTACCAAGGTCCATCAATTATACCGTCTGTAGTGAATTGCCCCCTAACAGTTAATTTGAAGCCGGCTAGTTCGTCAACTTTGCAATACAAGAAATCATCGACGAGTATTCCATTATTAAAATTAGCCTCGCTTTCAATAACTACTCTTTTATTAATATCCTTGTAAGTCCATTTTTCTATTCTACGGTTATTATTATATTCTCCCTTAATTAATGCTCCATTTTTTCCTTTAAACGTCCACGTTCCAGTTCGTTTTCCAAACATATATTGCCCCATTAAGTTAAATCCGTCAGGGGTAGTGCATTTTATGCTTCCTTCTTTATATCGGACCTCATCGAGTTCTTTATATGTGTATTCTGCATTCCATAATGAATTAGTTGGAGGGTAATCTTTTATGAAAGCTGAATTTGCTCTATAAACACCTGAATATTTATTTAGAGGTATATTCTTTAATTGCTCATTTAGCTTCGTCTTATTTTCTTCACAATACTGCTGTATTAATTTTATATTCTCTTTTATGACAACAGATGGGTAACTACCAGTTTTCCAAAACATTTTTATATCTCCTAAGTTGGGTTTTAGTATGGATTTTAGTAAATATATATTACCGGGATTGTTTTTGATGTTGTTTTTTATATTTTCAAGGCTGTCGGCATTAAATGGAAGAATATTTTTTCTAATATATGATAGTCCAAAATCAGGGGCATCTGAAACTCCGATACCATCTTTAAATAGTTTGTAATTCGGTAAAAAAAAGTCATAGTCATCCACAATAAAGTGTTGCGGAAGTAGTTCGGTTATTGGCTTTAAATAGTAACCAGTAATTGTGGAATCATGTATATTGCCTTTGCGACAGTAGAATAAATCGCCGTTTTTATAGTGCATACTACTTTCAAATTCAGTATTCCAGTTCAATACAATTTCTCCAGTAAAGCGATTAATATGGAATTTGCCTAAATAATAAGAATTGTCTGGATATACAATTCTTGCAAAATTATTATTTTCTTCGTTGTATAATGAGGAGATATATAATTTACCATAAATAGTTATTTCCGACTGATCGGGATATATATATTTTAATGAATCAACATTACGAATATCTTTGTCTCCATCTTTTATGGGATATAATAGTACGGTTCCATTTTTTAATGAATCAAATAATTGGTATTTGATTTCCGGTTCTGTTGGTTTCGTGATTTCACGTTCCGTTGTTTCCGTGATTCCCGACTCTGTTGGTTGCGTGATTTCCGGCTCCGTTGTTTCTTTATTCTGTTGCTTTTGTTTGAGAAATATTTTCCCAAAAGATAGTTGGCTTTTTTTCTTTAGTGAATTCTCCGTTTGTGCCGCAACTCCGATTACATTGCATAACACTAGCAAAATGATTAAAAACTTCTTCATGGCTTTAATATTTTAAATATAAAAAGTGGACTTAAATTCTCTATTTGCATATTGAGGTCTTGGACTTACCTTGTAGCACAAATAAATGAATAAAGCCCACGCGCCATAAAGCAACGTGAGCGTCAAACTTTATTCATTGTGCTACATAGATTGAAAGTGTCCAAGTTTCAATATGCACGAATAAAAGCTAACGCTTTATATCAATATGTCAAATCGTTCTCTCTTTTCTTTCTATATAAATTGGTTTTTGGTTCGTTCACAAATATACGCATTATTTCAATATGCAAACAACTCTGCGTCGAGAAAATTCATCGTCCATCCAATGAAAAGCCATGGCCAAGAGCGCGTAACAACCGGCGCAAAATTGAAATGGTGTCGTGCAGCAGTTTGGCGGAGCGGCATAACTTTGAATTTTCCCGGCGATAAGTGTCGGTTATTCAAAAGATTTTGCTAAATTTGTACTATTAGACTTTTTCAACCCTTTTATTTAACAGCTTTATGAAACTTACAAGGTTTTTAGCTGTCATTGGTGCCGTTCTGTGCGTGAGCCAGCACATTACGGCAGTGACAGTCAAGCGCATGGATCCACCGTTTTGGTACACGGGGATGAAGAACCACGAAGTGCAGGTGGTGCTTTACGGCAATGACATCGCCGCCGCCGACTTCTCGCTCAAGAACTACCCCGGCGTGACTGTCAAGGAAGTGGCAAAGGTGAAGAACCCCAACTACCTGTTTGTGTATCTCGATGTGGACGAAAGCGCACGTCCCGGTACCCTGACGTTCAACCTCAAGGAGGGCCGCAAGACCACAGAACAGAAGTTCGAGTTGCGCCCGCGCAACACCAAAACCGGAGCTCAAGGCTTCACCACCAAAGATGTGCTCTACCTTATCATGCCCGACCGCTTCGCCAACGGCAACCCCGGCAACGACGATCTGGACGAGTGGAAAGCCAACCGCAGCAACGGCGGAGGCCACCACGGCGGCGACCTGCAAGGCATCCGGCAGCATCTCGACTATCTCGACGACCTCGGCGTGACCGCCATATGGCTCAATCCCGTGCAGTTCAACAAGGGCAACGCATCGCATGGCTATTCGATTTCCGATTATTATATGATCGACCCCCGTCTGGGCAGAAACGAGGAATATTGACAGCTTATCGACGCCGCGCATGATAAAAATATCAAGGTGGTGATGGACATGATTTTCAACCATTCGGGTAGCAGTCACTGGTGGATCGAGGACATCCCCGACGACGACTGGTTCAATCAGAACGAGTACGCCCGGAGCATCAGCCGGCGCATGGCCGAGCCCCGCCGCAATCCCGGACAAGGACAGGGCCAGTGGCGTCGCCGCGGTGGCGTTCCCCTGCCCGCTACCGTCGAGGAATTCGAAGCTCTGCCTAAGGCCGAGCAGGATTCGATAATGCGCAGCGTAAAAAAAGAACCCGGAAGTCTGGTGAACACCACTCACTACAAGTGGGTGCTTCTCGACCCCCACGCACCGCAGACCGAGAAGGACATCCTGACCGACGGATGGTTTGTGGCCGGCATGCCCGATCTCAACCAGCGCAACCGTCATCTGGCCAAGTATCTTATTCAGAACAGTATCTGGTGGATCGAATACTCGCGCATCGACGGCATACGCATGGACACATACCCCTATGCCGACTACGACTTCATGACCCGCTGGTGCGAGGAACTTGAGAACGAATACCCCGACTTCAACATCGTGGGCGAGGGCTGGTATCCCCGCAACTCGGCCGCCGGCTGGTGGCAGCGCGGCTCGAAAGTCAACGGCCGCGACTCAAAACTCAAGACCGTAATGGACTTCGACCTTACCTTCACCACCCAGAACGAGATTCTCAAGGAAAGCAACACCTCCGAGGGTTCAGAGGCCGGGTTATTCAAAATATACGAGGTCATCACTCAAGACTTCCTCATCCCCGACACCGACCATGTGCTCACCTTCCTCGACAACCACGACATAGCCCGCTTCATGAAACCCGGCGACCCCGCATGGAAACTCAAGCAGGGACTCGCATTCCTGCTCACCACCCGCGGCATCCCACAGATTTACTACGGAACTGAAATCGGCATGAGCGGTCGCGATGCCGTTCGCGCCGACTTCCCCGGCGGTTGGGCCGAAGACACCGCCAGTGCCTTCACGGCCGAGGGTCGCGACGCCTTCCAGAACGAATGCTGGGATTATGCGAGCAAGCTGCTCAACTGGCGCCGCACGTCCAAGCCCGTGACCGAGGGTCGCCTGATTCACTACACGCCCGACAATCAGACCAAATGCTACGTCTATGCACGCACCGACGGCAACGACACCGTGCTTGTGATGATAAACGGATCAGACACCGTTCGCCCCGTGGATATGTCGCGCTTCTCCGAGGTAATCGGCGACAACACCAAAGGAACCGAAGCCGTCACAGGCAAGGTTATCGACGTGACCGACACCGTTCTGATGCCCGCACGCGGCGTATACGTACTCGACCTTAGCAAATAACACTCCCCCAAGAAAATCGCCCGCCAAATAATCCATGGCGGGCTTTTTTATTTCGCATATCATGTACAAATACGCATTATTTCAATGTGCGAACAGCCCCGTGGCGAGAAATTTTACCTGCGACAGCATTCGGACGGAGTGTCCGCCGGGGAAAGAACCGCAGAACCGCTGGATAGAGACGGCCGGATATAAATAAGGTCTGTCCGGAAAATTCCGGACAGACCTCGTGACATCGGGGTGTGACGACTACCCTACTTCGTCTCGTTGAGATTGCTCAGATCGGCGAACATGCTCTCGAACGACGACACCATATCCTTGCGCATGGCGGCATAGTACTTGCGCACGAGCGACGCATTGTGCGGCTCGGTGGGATTGTTAGCCTTAACATACAGAGCGTTACGCAACTCAACAGCCTTCTCCATCAGCGCCACTACAGCCTCCTCTTTCAAGGGCTGAAAATATATCGCCATCTCGCAGTCGAATACGAACTCCTCAAGACGGTAGTCGATCTCCTTTTTAAGATTTCTTAAATTTGCCATAATTAAAGTCGTTTTACATTGATTTCTATCTTCGGACAAAGATAAGAAAACCAATCGACTTATGCAAATCGCAGTCTACTCGCCGTCGTGACCGCCCATGTCGACTATTATGCCGATCGACTCATCCTCGATCACCTGACCGCAACAGCACGAACGCTGCGGCTGCGACTGCGGTTTGGGCTGCGGCTTAGGTCTTTCGATCAGCGTGCGCACCTCGACAACGGTGTCGGTATTATAATAGACATTCACCTCCACACGGCGCATCGCGGGCAGAATCTGCGTGCGAAGCGTATTCCATGCCTGCGGCATCTGCTTCAGCTGTAATTCCTTGGTGGCATCCGAGGCCGACGAACCGAGGATCTCCAGCACACGGGTGCGGTCGGCGATCGACGAGGCGCGCACGGCGTCGATGCAGTCGTTCCACGTCTCGGCATCGGACATCACCTCGACCCTGTACTTCGACGAAAGCCCGTAACGCGAGTCGAGCAGTTCACGAAACTTCTGCGCGCGGCTCAATGCCAGCGCCTCGTTACTTCGGGCATTGCCGTCGGGCGAGGCGTAGCCGGTGATCACAACACGCTGAACCCGTATGGCGGTGTCGCGCTTCATCTTGTCGAAAAAGCTGTCCAGATCGGAGAGTTCCCCGGCGTTGCCGCCCGTGAGAGTCGACAACTTAGACGCCGCGATGCTGTACTTGAGCGAATACTGCGCATCGCCGCCCGTGCGGCTCACCCTGTAACGGCGGATCAGATAATTGCCCTCGACCCTCTCCGAGAGCATCGTCGTATCGGTTCTTTGAACCGTCACCGACTCCCCCGCCACGTTCGTACCGGCCGCAGCCGAAAAGGCGAGGAACATTAATGGGAGTGCATAAATCTTTTTCACGCGAATAAATCTTTTGGTTCGTTTGCCGTCCGAAGACGCAACAATCGCACCAAACGTCCGCCGATGAAAAACACGATGGCAGTGTGCAAGAACGGGCAAGATGCCAGACACAAAAGATCTGGGACGCACGCCGAAGCATGCGTCCCAGACCTTATTCCGGAGGGCGACACCGCCGACCGGCCATTATGACACGCCGCCCATGTCGGGGGCCTTCATATGTTATTCCGCATCGGTAAGGTATACGTTGCGGAACTCCACCGGACCGCCCTCGCTCTGAAGCGCGATGTAACCCTTGCTGTTGCGGCCGGTACATTTGTTCTGCAACTGACCGTTGATGTAGACGGTAACCGTGTTGCCTACGCACACGATATCGGCCTCGTTCCACTCGCCGACGGGTTTCTCGAAGTCACCGTTGCGGTCCTTGACCGGGAACTCGCCCACGCACTCCACTTCGTCGATCTTGGCTCCGCCCAGCATCACGAAATCACCGGCCTTGCCCGCGCAGAGCTGGCATTCGATAGCGTCAGGCCACACCTTGTCCTCGGCCTGCACACGCTGGAAAATACCGCTGTTGGCCGCCTCGGCAGGCCAGCGCCACTCCACATGCAGTTTGTAATCGCCGTACTGACGGTCGGTACGCATGTAGCCGAACGGGTTTCCGGCAATGCGTATGCAGCCGTCCCCGACACCGAAAATCTTGTCGGCGGGAACGTCGCTCCGGCTGTCGACCACACACACCCATCCCGTAAGGTCCTTGCCGTTGAAAAGCTGCGTTTTCGCGCAGTCGCCGCAGCACGAAACCGCCACGAATGCTGCGGCCAGTGCCGCAAAAATAAATTTAGCCTTCATATTCAATCCTTGTGTTTTAATGTATCCGACTGCAAAAATAGGCATTAATTCGCTATCGTCACAACCATTTCATAGCTTTTTGCACCACCCTGCCGCCACCGGCCGGAATAATCGGGCCGTCGGACGTCCTTATTGCAGGTTTTCGGCTCCGCCTCAGATACTCCGCTTCAACAAAATCGGAACAAGTTTGGTTTTGTATTCGGCTTATTAGTATCTTTGCATATCCAAAACGACGATTTATGCAGATGAGATTCAAAACGGTCATATTCGCCCTTCTCGCTGTCATCGCGGCAGCCGCACGGCAACCGGCGACAGCCAGCCGTCAGCAACCGGCAACCGGTACGCAGAGTATCGAGGAGAAGGACTTCGCAGGCTATCTGTTCGTATACTTCACCGGCAACCACATATCGCAGGAGGCGATATGCTTCGCCGTGAGTACCGACGGACTGACATTCCGGACGCTCAACGGAGGCAGACCGGTGCTCGACTCCAAGACGATAAGTTCGACAGGCGGCGTCCGCGACCCGCACATACTGCGTTCCGAGGACGGAAAATCGTTCTACATGGTGGCCACCGACATGGTGTCCGACAACGGCTGGGACTCGAACCGCGCGATGGTGTTGCTCCGCTCCGACGATCTGGTGAACTGGACTCATTCGGTGGTGAACATGCAGAAACGCTACGAGGGACAGGAGCGGCTGAAGCGTGTGTGGGCGCCTCAGACCATATACGACGCCGAGGCCGGCAAATACATGGTATACTGGTCGATGAAGTACGGCGACGGCCCCGATGTCATATATTATGCCTATGCCAACGACTCTTTCACCGATCTCGAAGGCGAACCGCAGCCGCTGTTCGTTCCGCAAAACCGTCTGTCATGCATCGACGGCGACATTGTATTCAAGGATGGCGTCTACCACATGTTCTACAAGACCGAGGGGCACGGCAACGGCATAAAGGTGGCCACGACCCGGTCGCTCACTTCGGGCGAGTGGCACGAGCAGCCCGATTACAAGCAGCAGACCGCGGAGGCAGTGGAGGGTGCCGGCACATTCAGGCTGATCGGTCAGGACAGATACATACTCATGTACGACGTCTACATGAAAGGACGTTACCAGTTCACCGAAAGCGACGATCTGCGCAATTTCCGCGTGATCGACAGCGAGGTGGACATGGATTTCCATCCCCGCCACGGCACGGTGATGCCGGTGACGGCGGCCGAACTGCGGCGTCTGACCGCCCGGTGGGGCCGGCCCGAAGGCATAACCGTTCCATCGAACCCCGTAATAGCGGGATTCCACGCCGATCCGGAGATACTCTTCTCCGAGAAGACCGGACGCTACTACATCTACTCCACTACCGACGGCACCGAAGGTTGGGGCGGATGGTATTTCACGGTGTACTCGTCGGACGATCTGACCGAATGGCATGACGAGGGCGTGGCGCTCGATCTGCGTTCCGAGCAGGTGCCGTGGGCCGACGGCAACGCATGGGCACCCTGCATCGAGGAGGTGAAGACGCGCAAGGGCGGTTACAAATACTACTTTTATTACAGCGGCAATCCGGTTGCCGGGGGCGGAAAGCAGATAGGCGTGGCCGTTGCCGACGATCCGGCAGGACCTTTCACCGATCTGGGACACCCGATCATCACCGAATCGCCCGCAGGCGGCGGACAGCAGATTGATGTGGACGTGTTCACCGATCCGGTGTCGGGCCGGAGATACCTCTACTGGGGCAACGGATACATGGCCGGAGCCGAACTTAACGGCGACATGCTCTCCGTCAAACCCCGCACGATCAAGGTCCTGACACCCGAAGGCGGCACACTGGCCGACTACGCCTACCGCGAGGCGCCATACGTGTTTTTCCGCGACGGGCTCTACTATTTCCTGTGGTCGGTGGACGACACCGGCTCGCCCAACTATCACATAGCCTACGGCACGTCGCGTTCGCCGCTCGGACCGATCGAGGTAGCGGCCGACCCCGTGATACTGATCCAGAAACCCGAGGACAGGATCTACGGCACGGGCCACTGTTCGGTCATAAGGTTGCCCGGCGAACGCGACGAGTGGCGCATCGTCTACCACCGCATCAACCGCAATTTCGCTGAAAACGGCAAGGCCCCGGGCATACACCGCGAGGTGTGCATCGACCGCATGGAGTTCAACCCCGACGGAAGCATAAAGCGCGTCAACCCCGAATACTGACAAAAAAACGACTGACAATGAAAAGACTCGCACTGGCCCTGACGGCCGTAATGATCTGCGGAATCGCATCGGCGTTCACACGCCATGAACTGGCGATTCACAGCGATGCAATGGACAAGAACATACCGGTGACCGTACTCCTGCCCGACGGCTATGCCGCGGCCGACCGCATGCCTGCAGTATACCTGCTGCACGGTCACGGCGACAACCACAAGGCCTGGGCCGACAAGGGACAGACCGGAGCGCTGGCCGACCGGTACGGCACGATACTCGTCATGCCCGACGGCGGTGTCGACAGCTGGTACTGGGACAGTCCGGTAGACCCCGCCTGCCGCTACGAGACATTCGTCATCAAGGAGCTGATCCCCTACATCGACCGCCACTACAAGACCGTGGCCGACCGTTCGGGACGCGCGATAACCGGTCTGTCGATGGGCGGCCACGGCGCTCTTTATCTGGCCATACGCCATCAGGACACATTCTCTGCGGCCGGCAGCATGTCGGGCGGAGTGGACATACGTCCGTTCCCCAACAACTGGGGCATGGCCAAGCGGCTGGGAACCATAGACGAGCACCCCGAGAACTGGGAGAGCCACACGGTCACGAACATGGTCGACCGGCTCACGCCCGATTCCCTGAAAATCATATTCGACTGCGGAACCGGCGACTTCTTCTACGGCGTGAACTGCGCCCTGCACGAGAAACTGCTCAAGGCCGGCATTCCGCACGACTTCTACCAGCGCCCGGGAGTACACAACTGGGACTACTGGCGCAACGCCGTACAATACCAGATGCTGTTCTTCGGCAACTGGTTCAACTCAAACACGAAAACGCCAAACAATTAATACATGATGAAAAAATTACTCTGTTTACTGTTGCTCCTGCCGTTCGTCGCGGCGGCTTTCGCCGATGGCGACAAGGAGCAGACCCGCAGGCAGAACCGTTATGCTCTGGCCGAACGGTTCACCGCAGGCAAACTCCAGAACATGCTGTTCTCGACCACGGTCGATCCCCACTGGTTCAAATCGGGCGAGAAATTCTGGTACTCGTACAAGACAAGCGAAGGGACCAGATGGTACGTGGTCGATCCGGCCACGCGCAAGCGCGAGCCGCTGTTCGATCATGACAGGCTGGCGGCACAGCTCACCGAGATCGTAAAGGATCCCTACATCGCCGCACAGTTGCCTATACGCAACCTTGAGATCGACGAGGACGGACGCACGTTCACGTTCGAGGTGGTGTCGTCGCAGGATGCCAAGGAGAAAAAGCTCACGAAGGAGGATTCGCTCGCAGGCAAGAAGCCCAAGAAGGCAAGCGGCAAAGAGGTATTCTATTTCTCTTACGACTCGAAGACGGGCGCGCTCACCCACCTCGAGGACAAGGAGAAGGAGACAAAGCAGCTGCATTGGGCATCGGTGTCGCCCGACGGACGGACGGTGGTCTATGCCAAGGATCTGAACCTCTACCGCATGTCGCGCGAGGATTACGAAAAACTCAAGAAGGACGAGAAGGACACCACCGTGGTGGAGACGCAGATCACCACCGACGGCGTAAAGGACTTCGGCTACGGACAGCCTTACAGCCTGCTTAACACCGACACGCTCTGCGACGGCAAACGCAAAGGCGTATACGGCATGTGGTCGCCCGACTCGCGCTACTTCGCAACCGTGGTAACCGACGACCGCGAGGTACGCGAGCTGTGGGTAATCAATTCGATGGCCAATCCGCGCCCCACGCTCGAAACCTACAAATACCAGATGCCCGGGGAGAAGGAGGCGCCGATATACCACCTCTACGTGTTCGACATGAACGACAACTCGCGCAAGGAGGTGGAGACCGGACGGTTCAAGAACCAGACGCTGTCGATCGCACGCAAACCCCGCGAGCAGAAACAGCGTCAGATGTACGATCAGCCGAGCGTGTGGCTCGGCGATTCGAACCGCTTCTTCGTTACCCGTTCGAGCCGCGACCTGCACCGGATAGACATCTGTTCCTACACCATCGGACAGGATACGCTGCGGCCCATAGTCGAGGAGCGCATGAACACCTACATCGAGGTACGCCCCCTCTCGGCTCTGAACGACGGCAAGGAACTGATACAGTGGAGCGAGCGCGACGGATGGGCACATCTCTATCTGTACGACGACGAGGGCAACCTCAAGCGCCGCCTCACCGAAGGCCCGTGGCACGTTCATCAGATACTGAAGGTCGACGAGAAGCGCCGCATCGTATATTTCACCGGAATGGGCCGCGAGCAGGGCGAGAATCCCTACTATCAGCACCTCTATTCGGTGAGCCTCGACGGCGGCAGCGTGCAGCTGCTCAACAAGGGCGACTACTTCCATAGCACCGAGGTCGACGACGCATGCCGCTACTTCGTCGACAACTACTCGCGCGTCGACACCATCCCCGAGACGGCACTCTACGACTGCATGGGCAACAAGCTCATGACGCTCGAAACGAGCGATTTCTCACAGCTGCTGGCCAACGGTTACAAGTTCCCCGAGACATTCACCGTGAAGGCGGCCGACGGAGTGACCGACCTGTACGGCGTGATGTACAAGCCGTTCGATTTCGACTCGACCAAGCGCTACCCTATCGTCGACTACGTTTACCCGGGTCCGCAGGTCGAGGCAACCAACTATCCGTTCACCCGCATGACCGTGCGCACCGACCGTCTGGCTCAGGCCGGATTCATCGTCATCACGGTGGGTAACCGCGGCGGACACCCCGACCGCTCGAAGTGGTACCACAACTACGGTTACGGCAATCTGCGCGATTACGGTCTTGCCGACCAGAAGGCCGCCATCGAACAGCTCGCGGCACGCAACAGCTTCATCGACATCGACCGCGTGGGTATCCACGGCCATTCGGGCGGCGGTTTCATGTCGACGGCAGCCATACTCCAGTACCCCGACTTCTTCAAGGCCGCGGTATCGTGCGCCGGCAACCACGACAACAAGATATACAACCGCTGGTGGAGCGAGACCCACCACGGCGTCAAGGAACAGGTGAGCGACAAGGGCGACACGACGTTCGTCTACCGCATAAGCAGCAACCCCGAAATCGCACGTCAACTCAAAGGACATCTTCTGCTCGTACACGGCGACATCGACAACAACGTACACCCGGGCAACTCGATGCGCGTCGTCGACGCCCTCATACGTGCCAACAAGCGTTTCGACATGCTGATCCTCCCGCAGCAGCGTCACGGATTCGGCGATATGAACGAATATTTCTACTGGCGTCTGGTGGATTACTTCACCGATTACCTGATCGACGACCGCCAGACCCAAGTTGATATTCCGCAGAGGTAAGTCAGCCTCCTGCAAGCAAAAAATTCAAACCCGAACCTGTAACCGGTTCGGGTTTGAATTTTTTTATTCGAAAACTATCGTTATATTTGTATATCATGGAACCGTAGACATATATTCACACTGCGGCATCCATTCTGAGGAACGAAAGCATCCCGCAGAATACCGCCCGACGCCAACAACGACAGCACGAAATCAGTTACATAAAAACTATCAACTATGAGAACGCTCCTACAACATTCCAAACTACTGGTTACGATGTTATTGACATCGGCAATAATCGCCTCGTGCGAATCAATCGACATGACCGTCCGGAACGATGAGCAGCAGCCATTCGAGATTTCAGAAGCTCAAGAGTGCTTCGACCAGCTCCGGTCGCAGCTGACACGCTCGTCTGCAACACCGGACCGAGGATTCACTCCCGGAGAGATCACGGTCGACTGGGATTCGGCGATCCGGTCGGAAGCCGATGCGCTCTACAGTATCGACGTGCCCATAACGACCGGATATGACTACATCGTATCCTGTGACAGCGTGGTCATGCGCACACATTCGCAACTGGTAAGCGTGAAAGACAAGGCGTCCGGCTCCGTGCGATGTTACATAAGGCTTAATGTCCCCGCGCCCGAATATGCCCTCACACACAAAATGGACTGCATGCAGAAGTTGACCAACACCGGCCGGCAGGACGATTTCTCGGGACTCGTGGTTTATCTGTCTCTCGATGGTATTCCACTGTATGCCTTAGATATACGCGACGGTAACATCGTCCTGTCGACCTCGATCTTCGACGAGGAGAACGATCCCGATCCTTATGCCATGCGCTATATATTGCACGGCTTCTCATTCATGCGGATCGACAATGTTACCACGCGCACGATCGACGGAGGCACGATCGACGACGTGATAATCATGGCCTACAACTACGAAACCGGCCAATTAGTCGATCTGGATGTACTGCTGCACCGCAATCTTGTAAACACACTGAGGTATTTGGAGATGGAAGGCGAGGGCGACATCGACCCGTTCGAAGATATGGGTGGAGGAAGTAACTCATCGGGAGGTGATTCTAAAATCAAGACTATTAACTGGAATAAGAATATCAAAATCGTCGGGAACAAAATACAAAATGAAAATGTTAGTAAAAATCTTAATTCGATCAGACGTATTCCAGTATTCATCAATGTCATGAAAAAATTGGAAGAGATGGATGTCGTCATAATCATTCAATACAGCAGCGACTGCCCCTACGAGGCCAATGCCAAATCGGACGGTACGATAACATACAGATGCATAGATTCTGCCGGACAACTGCTCGAAGAGATATTCCACATTTTCCAATGGACCAACAACAGCCGGAACGAGCGCACAATGTCGCAGATCGACAAGGAGTTCGAAGCCAAATACGTCGTAGCGACATGTCTGGAGAATGGATCGTTAAAAAGTGAACCGCAAGTCGCAAGCCCCTCCAGAAGTCATGATTTTTGGTCGAATTATATACAATATGTAAGAAATCCTTCTGATAAATTAAAGGAAGATATATATAAATATTTAAAACTATTAGGGTATAAGGGGGCACCCCAGAATGGCCATCTTCTACCAAATTACAATGAAATAAAACATCCATTATGAAACGGTTTGTAACATTTATTACCATATTGACAGCTATTTGCTATGCCAATGCCCAGACGACAAGGCCCAACTATTACATGGACAGAGATACGGTATACGGGCAGAATGTCACATATATAGTAAACGAAAAATATCTTAACGATATTCACGTTTATTACATAAACAATGTATGCAACACCCACAACGCATACGAACGGAAACCGTTATATTACAAGAACGGAAGAATAGCCGATCCTCGCACAAGCAGTTGTTCATACAACTTTAATAATCACAATTTGCGGCAGATTTCCCGGGCATTACGGAAGACATTCCCACATGAAAAGGTCGCACACATGTTTATTAGTTTTCATCCTAACTATTTCATATATTTGGCAGTATATCTTACAGCAACACCGGAAGGAAAAATATCGGAAGTGGAGTTTCTTATTCCGAATGATCCCGAATTCACTTCGATCTCACCCGATTCACTTTTCTTGTTCGAACAGAACATCAAAAAACACGTGCGATTCCGAAAAAAAGATTATAACGAACCGGATACATATTCAAGCTACTACATATCAATGCTATGGTTCCCTTTCGGACATCAGAAGTACGTCCGCATGTACAAGCGATATGCCGACGAGGAGTGGCTGAGGAACGCATACTTTAAAATATTCTGACCACGAAAACGCCCGACGATGAAACGACTTGCAACATTTATAGCCATATTGACAACTATTTGCTATGCCAATGCCCAGACGACAAGGCCCAACTATTACATGGACAGAGATACGGTATACGGGCAGAATGTCACATATATAGTAAACGAAAAATATCTTAACGATATTCACGTTTATTACATAAACAATGTATGCAACACCCACAACGCATACGAACGGAAACCGTTATATTACAAGAACGGAAGAATGGCCGATCCTCGCACAAGCAGTTGTTCTTATAAATTTAACAAACACTCGCCACGACAGGTTTTTCGAGCACTGCGGAAAACATTCCCACATGAGAAGGTCGCACACATGTTTATTAGTTATCATCCCGATTATTTCATGGAATTAAGATTATATCTTACTGCAACACCGGAAGGAAAAATATCGGAAGTCGCGTTTCTTATTCCGAATGATCCCGAATTCACTTCGATCTCACCCGATTCGATTTTCTTGTTCGAACAGAACATCAAAAAACACGTACGATTCCAAAAAAAGGATTATGAAGAGCCGGACACATATTCAAACTACTACATATCAATGCGGTGGTTTCCTTTCAGGCATCAGAAACACGTCCGCATGTACAAGCGATATGCCGACGAAGAGTGGATGAAGAACGCATACTTTAGAATATTCTGACCTTCTAAAGACAAATGCGACAAACATAATAATTACGGAGCCGGACATAAAATCCGGCTCCGCAATTCAATATCGTAAAACTGTCGCTATGCCTCCTCGGCAGTCTCCTCAGCCTCGGTTGCATCCTCGTCGGGCAACCGGAACTCGGTGAATCCTGCACCTACGAGAATGTTGAACCACGAGATCGCTTTCTTTATATCGGAAACATGTACACGGTCGCGGTCGTAATCGGGCAGCACCTCGGCGAAATACGATTTCAGTTTCTCGGGCGACTCCTTGTGAGAGATCGCCTCCTTTCCGCCCGTAAGGGCATACATCTTGGTAAACACATCAGCCAGAGCTATATCGTCGCCTTCGGTGAACATCGAGATCTCCGACAGTGCGCTTACTCGCGAGGTAGCCGACGCATTCATGCGCTTGCCGTCACCGAGCGACTCGACGATAATGCCGTGTGTCGATTGCGCCACATACTTGTAGAGCCCGGGCATACCCGAAATGGCCAGAATATCCTTAAATTCCATAATTCGTTGATTGAGTTAATATTTAATGGTTTATCATCTGTTCTGAGGTTTCAGTCACGCGTAATATGCACATCCATCTGCGGGAACGGGAAGTGGGCGCCATACTCGGGCAGCTCCTTGTAGAAAGCCTCGGTCACACTGTCGGTAACGTCCCAGTAATCCTTGTTCAGCACCCATGCGCGGGCTTCGATAACCACAGCACTGTCGGCCAGAGAGTCGATACGCACATATACGGGAGGATCGTTCAGCACGCTCCCCGACCGCATTATGATAGAGTGCATGGCGGCGCGTATGGCATCGTAATCGTCCCCGTAGGCCACCGATATCTTCCAACTGCACCGGCGTGTGGCCGAAGTGGTGTAGTTGTCGATTATCGAAGTGGATATCATATTGTTGGGGATGTATATCGTCCGTTTGTCGGTAGTCTGTATCGTGGTGGTGAACAGCCGTATGGCAGTCACCGTTCCCGCCACGCCGTGCGCCGAGATGTAATCGCCTATCGAGTAAGGGCGCAACACGAGTATCATCACACCGCCGGCGAAGTTCTGAAGCGTGCTGCTCAGCGCCATGCCTATGGCCAGACCCGCCGAAGCCAGAAGTGCGGCGAATATCGTAAGGTTTATGCCCAATGTCGACACGATGGCCACAACTATGACCACATAACCTATCGTGCGCAGGAATGTCAGCAGAAACGTATGCAGCGACAGCTCCATATTCCGCCGCGTCATGATGGCGTCGAGCATGTTCACGAAACGTTTCAGAAGCCAGCGGCCGACATAATATATAACCAGCGCTATGCACACCTTTATTCCCGTCCATATCAGCCACGACACTATATCGGACATTATATCACGCAGATTCAGCGTCGAAAGACTCTTGACCGTCTCCGCAAACTTCTCCTTCTGAACACTGTCGGGAACGATCAGATTCTCCAGTTTATCGGCCTGTAAAAATATTCCGAACATATGCTACAACATCTTTCTCCGGTTACACTAACGCAAAAATAATAAATTTTCGCATAAATCCACTATCTTTGTTAAGCTATTAACTTCTAAACCGCCATGCACAATCCGTTCCATACGGGCACGCTGCTGCCGGCGATGCTCCTCGCGCTCGCATCGCTCACCGGTTGCCGCACATACGACACGCCCTCCGCCGACAATGCCGTGCCGCAGGCCGCAAACATATCCGTCGCCGACCTGCACTCGCTCTGCCGGCGCGGACCGGTAAAGATCGACGAGCCGCTGGTGGCCGGCGGTTATGTGACATCGAGCGACCGCGCGTCGAATTTCTACCGTACATTCACCATCGAGGATCCCACGGGAGGCATGGAGATCATGGCCGGACTCTACGATCTGCACAACATATACCCCGAAGGGTATTACATCACCGTGGCGCTCAAAGGATGTGTCGCCGCCGAGAGTTACGGGGTGCTGCAGGCCGGAACGGAACAGCAGCCCTACGACCGCTACCCTGCCGGTTACTTCCCGTCACGGGCCGTTCTCGACCGCCATGTCCGCCGTTACGACATACGGCACCTGACGGCACCTATGCCGCTTACGGCGGGCGAGCTGACGGCAACCCTGTGCGGAAGACTCGTGACCGTAGGACCGCTGCACCTTACGACCGGCAGCGGGCACGGCGACGCATGGAATGCCAGCAGCGACGGCACATGGAGCGGGTACAACTTTTTCGCCGCCGACAATGGCGATGACGATGGCGTGACCGTCGCAGTGTACACCTCGGCCTATGCCTCATATGCCGGGCGGATGGTTCCCGAAGGCCGTGTGACTATAACCGGCATACTGCAATTCGGCAAAGCCGACGGCGAGGATATGTTCATGATAAAGATGCGCGATGAAAACGACTGCACGCCATATAACTGACCGTATGCCCGCCGTTCTGCGACGGCTGTCGGCCGCAGCGCTGTGCGCCGCGGCGGCCATAGCCTCGGGATGCTCCGACCGCGCGGCCGGCGAATACGGTGAGCGGCCCTACGGCACCATATCAATATCGCACCTCAAGTCACTCGCCTCGGCCGGATCGACAGTCATCACCGACGACGTGTCGGTGACAGGCTATGTTGCGGCAAACGATCTCTACGGCGAGTACTACAAGACGATAGTCGTCTGCGACACGGACGGCGGCATCGAGATAGCCGTGGATTCTAACACCACAGCCACCCTATTTCCCATATCGGCACGCATAACCGTGCACTGCTCGGGACTGGCGCTCGGCGACTACGGCGGACGAATAATGCTCGGTGCGCAACCCGCCGGCAGGTACACCGTCGACCGCATAGCCGAATCCGACCTCGCACGCTATTTCACGGTGGACACTTCGGCACCCGCCGCCACCGAGCCGCTGCGCACGTCCATCGACGGACTGGCTCCGGAACACATAGGACGCCTCGTCGAACTGCACGGTGTGACATTCGCCGAGGCCGCCGGTCTCGCATGGTGCGACACCGACCCCGAAACGGGCGACTACCTCACCACGTCGCGCACCCTGTACGACAGATCGGCAAACACGGTTACTGTCCGCACGCTCGCCGGCTGTCACTACCGCGCCGAGAGGATCCCTTCGGGTTACGGCACCGTGCGGGCCATAGCGGAGTATTTCAACGGCGAATATTCGCTTCGCATAGCCAATCACGGAATAGAGTTCCCGGAAGACTGAAAGCCCGTCAGCAGGAAACAGGAATCACGCTCCCGGCCGGGAACGTGATTCATAATTTTCGGGGAAAACAGATGGCCGCTACTGCTTCTGCAAAGCCTCCCAGAGCATATCCTTCAGTCGGGCGACATTGAGTCCCGACACCGACGAAATGAACACCGACGGAACCCCTTCGGGCAGGTGGGGCCGCATCTGTCCGATAAGCTCCTCATCCAGCATGTCGCATTTGGTCACGGCCAGAAGCCGCTGTTTGTCCAGCAGTTCGGGGTTGTATTGCGTAAGTTCGCCGAGCAGAATCCCGTAGTCGCGCGCAATGTCGTCGCTGTCGGCCGGAATCATGAACAGCAGCACCGAATTACGCTCGATGTGCCGCAGGAAACGCGTGCCGAGTCCGCGTCCCTCGTGCGCACCCTCGATGATGCCCGGAATGTCGGCCATAACGAACGATTTGTGGTCGCGCACCTCCACGATTCCCAGATTGGGCTCCAGCGTGGTGAAAGCGTAGTTGGCTATCTTCGGCTTGGCTGCCGACACCACCGACAGCAGGGTGCTCTTGCCGGCATTGGGGAATCCGACGAGTCCCACATCGGCCAGCACCTTCAGCTCCAGAATAAAGGCGCCTTCGTCGCCCTCCTCGCCGGGCTGCGCATATCGCGGCGCCTGATTGGTGGCGCTTTTGAAATGCCAGTTGCCAAGACCTCCGCGACCGCCCTTGAGCAACACCAGACGCTCGCCGTCCTCGGTCACCTCGCCCACGTACTCGTTGGTCGTCGTGCCGTCCTCGTTCTCCACCACACGGCGCGCCACCGTACCCAGAGGCACGGGAATCACTATGTCGGCGGCATCCTTGCCCGTGGAACGCGCTCCGTGGCCGCCCTCGCCGTCCTCGGCGAACTGGTGACGCTGATACTTGAGGTGGATAAGCGTCCAATACTGGCGGTCGCCCTGCAGAACGATGCTGCCGCCCTTGCCGCCGTCGCCGCCGTCGGGGCCTCCGAAGGCAACGAACTTCTCGCGCCGGAAATGACACGAGCCGGCGCCGCCGTGGCCCGAACGGGCGAATATCTTCACATAATCGACAAAGTTGGAACCTGCCATACGCTTCAGTTTTTATCAAGATTCACGGGCGTGACACCTGCCGCATCACAACATCCCGCCAATTGCCGGCAAAGATAGCGCTTTCCGGACAAACGAGCAAATCATGGCATGCCCTGCGGCAAATATCCCGCGCGCACCAGACAGTCGGGACCGGAAACCGGCCTCGTGGTTCCGCCCGACAGCAGATACATGCGGTCGGCCGTATCGGCCACATGGCGATACATATGGTCGGTCAGCAGAATACCCTTGCGCACCTTCTCCTCGCATATGATGCGTTTCATCGCATCGATATGCACGGGCATGACCTGCGAGAAAGGCTCGTCCAGCATGACGAACATGGCGTCGCCACGCATGACGGCGTAAAATCCCACTATGCGGCGCTCGCCGCCCGACATGTCGCCCATACGCATCGTACGCAGGCTCTCCAGCGATGGAAAATCGGCATAGAACCGCTCCCCGTCCACCCCGAAATCATCCATCACATCGCCTATGCGCATGCGCGGAGGAATGAAATCGCCCTGCGGCAGATAGCGCACCTCGTGCGGGGAAAGACCTATGCGCCAATGCGAATCGACATGAAACGACTTGAAACCGCACTTCATCCGCCCGCAGATTATCTTCATCAGGCAACTCTTGCCCTCGCCGTTACGCCCCACTATGGCCACCGACTCGCCGGTAGCTACGCTCACGCAAGCCCCGCCAAGAACCCGCCGGCAGCCGAACGACAGCTCCACGGAATCCACCTCGAGAATATGTCGGTCAATCACGTTCATACAAATAAAGAGACGGCTTTGATCATCACCGCGAACAAGGCATAATCGGCAACGGCAATGCCCCGCAGCATAACGCCGGCCCCGACACCCAGATTGTTGTAATAGTCCAGTTCGCATATCCTGCGCGACTGCGACAGCATGTAGACTATCAATGCCGAAACGATACCGCGGCCGATGAAGATGACGGACAACATGCTTCCCGCCTCGCCCGACGACGCGGCCATGAAATAGGCGAACACCAGCGCCGCCGACACTACCGTACCGAAAACAAGTGTCGTATCGCGCCAGAAACGCAGAATATATTTCAGTTTTCTCATCGTCTTCATCAGAATCTCCACGACACCGCGCAGTAATACGTGCGCGGATAGGCGTATGTTATCACATCGTCGTGCGGCACGTAAACCGTCTGCGCTCCGCTCGAATAACGGCGCACACGCGACGATTCGTACCCGCCCTGCACTATGCCGCGGTCACCCAGCAGATTGCGCACCGACGCCGTGACCACCACGCGCGACCGCCCCGTGCGGAACCAGCGCGACACCGAGGCGTCGACGGTCACAGCATCGTCAAGGCGCTGCTGACTGACAAACCGTCCGTAAATCTCCTCCGACACGGCAGCCTGACGCGCCACACGTTCGGTACGGCGCACGAACGAGGGATCGACATACCGTGCCGCCGCGGCCTGCACACCGCACGAAGCCGACCATCCCTTGTAATCGTAATAGGTGACCGACGCCATGCCGCACAGCTGCGGAGCGCCTCCCACCACGCAGTCGCCCATGTAACTCTCCGACAGCCGGCTCACCACGACATTGTCGGCATCGCGGTAATGCGTGACCAGCGGATTCGCCGAGTAGACATACCGCCCGGCCGAAGCGGCGAAATCGGCCCGCAGGCGCGCCGTCAGACGCACGGCGGCGGCCATTTCGGCACCGCAGGCAAGCGTGCCTATGCGCGACACGTCGACATCGCAATACTCACCCGCCAGATCGTCGTAGGCACGGAACGTCTGCCGGCCGTTACGCTTCGAGGCGGCATACACGGTAAGCGCCACATCGGCCCGCGGCGAAGAGTAGTGGTAACCCATCTCGGCGGCCAGCCGGCTCCCGGCCCTACGGTCGTCGACCATCCGGTTGTTGTACTGCGGATTGAGAAACAGATCCCCGGCATCGGGCGCGACCGACGACGCAACGGCAGCAATGCCGAGATAATGTTTCGGCGAAAAGACATACCCCGCGGCCGCTTTCAGCGTATAGGGAGCATACCGCGCCACGGAGGAGCGGCCGCAGGATCCGTCACCCGCGAACAGCTCCTTTTCGTAATACCCGCAACGGTACACCGACTGCGCACCAGCCTCGACGCCCACATCGGCATGCCAACGGTCGCTGCGATACTCGAACCGCGCATCGGCCGACAGCCGGCGGTCGACCGTCGAGTAGTCGTAGGCGAAGCGGTCACCCTCGCCTATGCGCCGGTCGGGATGGCGCAGATCGTTCTGCGACCGGCGGGAATAGGTGTCGTCATCTATCAGATAATAATCCAGATCGACCAGATAGGCCGCACCCATCATGTCGCGCATCTGCCGGTATTGCCGCGGGGCATCGTATCGCCCGCGCAGACCGTAGCTTACCGTCAGATCCTGTCCGAGTTCCGTGCGGAACCGCAGTGCGACCTCGCCGCACGCCACGCGCTCAACACGGTCGTCCACCGCATACACGGCACCACGGGACGACATGCCGTTCTGACGATACAGTTCCGTCCAGTCGATCTGCGTATAACGCTCATCGCCGCTGCGCCACGCCTCACCGACAGCCGCAGCCTCCGCCCCGTCGGAGAAATGGCCCGGCAGATAGCGATAGTTGTCCGGCCGCGGAGTCATGGCGTCGTACCACCCCAGCGAGGAGTAGCGGCGCAAACCGTAGTTTCCGCCAACGGCGAGAGTCATGCGGGTATGTCCCCACACACCGGCCGAATACGACGCCATCACGAACGGCACACCGTCGCGCCGCACGCGCGAGTTGCGTATGCGTCCCTGCTGACGTCCCCACGAGGGGTTGTACATCCTGTCGCCAGTCAGTTCGAATGCCTCGCGGGTCGACCCCGTGCGCAATCCGCGTTCCGCGACCGTAACAGCCGCCACGACGGCCAGAACATTCCCCGAAACGAACTCCTTCGTCAGACGAAGGCCCGCACGGACCGCATCGTCATATACACCCTTGGCGTAAAGGTCGTCACCGCCCTGCCCCGACGCATATGCCGACATGCTCCAGCCGCGGCGCATGACAGCCGCGACACCGGCACGCACGCCGCCCAGACTGCCACGCCCGGAGAAAAACACGCCGACGTTCGCACTCTCCAGCGGCACGCCTTCAGTCGTGGAAAACTCATCCATGCCGGCCATACCGCCTATCGCACTGCGGCCGTGCGCCGCACCGGCATATCCGTATTCGGAGAGTCCCAGACGCCGCAACAGCGCGACATCGGCCCGCCGCACCCCTATGCCGTCAAGCACCGCCGCACGCTCCGCGTAACGCATTCCGCGACGCGCAAAGGCCACATCGGCAAACCGGTAGGCCGTCACTTCGCCGAACAGATCGCCGCGGTTCTGCACTGCGCGATAGAACAGCAGGGTGTCGCTCTCGACCGCATCGCGCACCGCCTCGCCGCTGTCGATCTTATAGCGGTAATAATCGTCAGACTCCTGCGCCAAGACAGCAACAGGCGCGGTCAACAGAAACAGTATGATAAAAACAGTACGGAAAATCATAATCTTAG
>CAZFIN010000011.1:0-38156 GCA_964519525.1 uncultured Alistipes sp.
CATCGGGCAGTTGGGCGCCGTGAGTGTCATGCGTATGTTGGCAACGCCCTCGGGGTCGAAGTCGATCTCGTAGATCAGCCCCAGATCGTAGACGTTGACCGGTATCTCGGGGTCGTAGATGTTCTTCAGCGTGAGAACTATCTCGTGCTCCACTCTCAAAATCTCTTCAGGTGTCATCTCCAATGTTCAAAAAATAACCGTTTCCAGCCTTATGCCTGCGGGGCCTGTTCCGCGCTGCTGAAGGCGAGCGCGTACATTTTCATCTGCTTTATCATGGCCAGCAGTCCGTTGCTGCGCGTGGGCGACAGATTCTCGCTGAGCCCTATGGCGTCGATGAAGTACAATTCGGTGTCGAGCACCTGCTGCGGCGTGCGTCCGTCGAGCACCCTTATCAGCAGGGCTATGATGCCTTTGGTGATGATGGCGTCGCTGTCGGCCGTGAACCTCATCGCGCCGTCCTCCATGCGGGCGTCGACCCACACGCGCGACTGGCAGCCCTTAATCACGTAGTCGTCGGTGCGATGCCCGGGCGCTATGGCCGGCAGCGTGTCGCTCAGTTCGATCAGATATTCGTATTTGTCGAGCCATTCGTCGAATACGGCGAACTCCTCGATAATCCGGTCCTGAATTTCGTCTTTCATATCATTCGTTTTACAACATCCGTTTTCCCGCTCCGGCACAGTCCGTCTGCGGTCCGCCGGGCCCACGGCTTACCGTGAGCGGCCGGTACTTAAAAAATATTCAGCACCTCGCCTTCGGCGGCCGACGGCGGGGTTATGCCCATCAACCGTGCCTCGGTTACGGCCAGCGAGGTCATATCGGTCCGGTCGTCTATCCGTGCGGGCCGGACTCCTCCGCCGAATACTATCAGCGGCACATGCGTGTCATAGTTGTACATGGATCCCGATGCCGACCGGACGCCCTCCCTCTCCTCGATCCATTCGGGCATGAGGTTTATTATCACGTCGCCCGAGCGGCGCGGGTAGAATCCGTTCTGCATCCTGCGTGCGTAACCGCTGCCGAAGTAGCTGTTGCGCATGGCCTCGGCCGAGGTGGCGTGCGCAACTCCGCGCAGCTGCATCAGGAACGTGGCCACGTCGTGCTGCATATCGGCTATCGACAGTCCCTTGTCGTATATCAAGTTGTGGTTCAGATATATCGCGCGGTCGATACATCCCAGCACCCATTCGCCGTTACCGTGCTGTGCGCCTATGAATGCGTTGGTTATCACTTCGGCCTGACGCACGTTGAACCGCTCCTGCTCGCTCCCGGGCGAATTGTACGACGGACTGGTTCCGTGGTCCGACGTGAGCGTCACCACCACCTGCTGCGGATCGGTCACCTGCGCCATGACGAACGACAGGAAATCGTCCAGATCGCGGTCGAGCCGGTAGAGCATGTCCTCGTATTCCACCGACTCGGGCCCGAAGCGGCCGCTTATGAGCCGGGGCGAATCGAGCACTATGTTCAGCACGTCGGGCGCTTCGTCGCCGCCCATGTCGTTCTTGGCTATGGCCTGCTTGGCGAAAGCGAACATGGCGCTGTTTCCGGCGGGGGTGTAGCACATCTGCTCGTAGTCGTCCTCGATGCGCGTGGCGGCCGACGGCTGGTCGATAAAATCTATGCGTTTGTTGCTCTTGCTCTGCAACCCCTCGATACATGATACCTGCGTGTTGCGGTAGCTGTCGTATGGCAGCAGCAGGGTCCACTTCTTTGTCATGTAGTCGTGGTTGGCCTGACGGCGGTTGTAGTCGGCCACCCATGCCGGCAGCTCACTGGTGTAGTACGACGAGGTGGTCCATGCCGACTGCAGTGTCTCCATCCAGTATACCTCGCCCGATTTTCCGGCGGTCACTATGGCCGACAGCGGCTTCACGGCTATGGTGGTTATGCGGCTGTCGCCGTTGTCGCGCGCCACGGCGTCGCCTATGGTCTGTGCCGTGAGGTTGCGCGGCGAGTATCCGCCCGATCCTCCGCTGTAATTCACGCTCTGCTCCTTCTGGTCGTCGATGAGCGACACCTCCTTGTTGCCCACGTAGTCGAACCAGCTCTCCGCCACGACGCCGTGCGTCGAGGGCTGCGCGCCGGTCGCCAGCGTCGCCAGCGATACCGGAGTGGTGGTCTGCATGTAGTCGTAGGAGGCGTTGGTGAAGTATGCGCCGCCTTCGATCAGACGCCGGAACCCTCCGTTCGAGAAGTTTCCGGCATAACGGTCGATGTCGCCGGCTCGCATCGAGCTTACGACTATGTTCACCACCAGACGGGGCCTGTCCGCCGCGGACGTCATTCCGGCGGCGCATGTCAGTGCGACGAGCGTTATCGCTATGCGGAGTTTGAGATGTTTCATTTCGTGTTCGTTTAACCGACAGCCGTTTTCCCGTACCGCTGCGATCCGGACTGCGGTTCGGATCGGCATCGGACTTGGCGGAAACGTCTGTTTACGGTCGTAAAATTACTAATTAATTTGTAAAAAAGAGTTAAAATACTCTTTTTCCTCGTCGAACTCCATCTGCGGGCATTCGCGCTGCAACTCCTCGATGCGGCCGAGCATCGTGCGGCAGAATGCGAGGTGCGCCTCGCCGCGTGGATCGAACGGCCGGTGTGCGGCTGCGTCGGCTATGCGTTCGGCGCGTTCGGCGGCACGACGTGTGGCGTCGGAGAACGCCGCGAGGCTGAAACGCTCCCAGATGTAGCCGACGGCCACGGCCGACGGATGGAGCATGTCGTCGGCGTAGAACCGGTAGTCGCGCAGCTCGTCGTTCACGATTTCGAACGACGGGAAGTAGCGCACGTTGTCGTATTCCCCGGTCAGCATGCCGGCGGCCACGCGCAGCACGGCCTTGCTCAGCGAGTTCTGCTCCAGCCCGTCGTTCAGGTGACGGACGGGGCTCACGGTGAGGATCACCGTTTTGCCGGCGAGAGGCCCTTGCAGCAGTTGTCCGTAGCGCTCTGCGATCTGCTGCGGCGCGAGCAGCTCGCGCGTGAACAGTGCCTGCGGCTGCTTGTGACAGTTGGCCGCCACGACTCCGTTCTCGCGCAGACGGTAGATCCATGCCGAGCCGAACGTTATGATCACGGTGTCGGCCGCATGCAGTGCCTGCGCGCCGAGACGTACCGCCTGACGCATCGAGTTCAGTGCCCGACCGCGGTCGGCGTCGGAGAATGACGAGTGGAAGTCGTAGCTGAAGTATCGGCGGCCGTCGAACCGCAGCTCGACGGCAGGGGTATCGGTTTCCGCATCCGCGCTCGCTCCGGCGGCGAACCGGTCGATTGCCCGCGCGATTGATTCCGGGTTGAAGAGTATGCCCGTCGGCGATGCCGTCACGCGGAACTTGGCCCGCCGCAGCCGGACGGCCATGTTGTCGGCGAAACACGATCCGAGCGACAGAATGTTGTGCGAGTGGTCGATTTTCCTGTCGAACGGCCTTATGTCGGTTATTGTCCGGAACTGCATGGTCTGTTCTGTATTTAAATAATGTATATCTACCGGTCGGCATCGCCTCCGCTGCATGGTCGGGATGCCTTGTGCTTATGCGCCGCGGGACTTCCGTCCGTCACACCTCGCTCAATTCCAGCCACCGCATCTCCTTCTCCTCGATTATGGACAGCAGCTCGCCTATGCGTGCCGATGCCGCGGTAAGCCCCTCGTGCGACAGCGTACCCGACGAGAGCCGTGCCTCGAGTTCGCTTTTCTCCGCTTCGAGCTGCGGTATCTCCGCTTCGAGCGCCTCCAGCTCGCGCTGCTCCTTGTAGGACAGCCTGCGGCGCGTGGCGGCGGCCGGCTGTCTGTCGGTGCTGTTCTTGGCGGGGCTTTTGGCATTGTCGCGTTCGGCCGCGGCTCTCTCCGCCCGTGCCTGCCCGGCCTCCTGCTCCCGGATGTATTCGCGGTACTCGCTGTAATGTCCCACGAAATCCTTCACCGCACCTCCCTCGCGGAATACGAACAGATGATCCACCGTCTTGTCGAGGAAATAGCGGTCGTGCGACACGATGAGCAGACACCCTTTGAACGATTGCAGATACTCCTCCAGCACGTTCAGAGTCAGTATGTCCAGATCGTTCGTCGGCTCGTCGAGGATAAGGAAGTTGGGGTTGCGCATCAGCACGGTGAGCAGATAGAGCCGCCGCTGTTCGCCGCCGCTCAGTATCTCCACCCGTTTGGCATGCGTCTCGGGCGGAAACAGGAATCTGTTGAGCATCGTCGTGACCGACACGCTGTGTCCGTCGGCCGCCTGAGCCGTTTCGGCTATGTCGTGCACCACGTCGAATACCGTCTGCCCGGCCTTGAAATCCATGCCGCTCTGGCGGTAGTAGCCTATGCGCAGAGTCTCGCCGCGCTCCACCTTGCCCGAGTCGGGCGCCAGAATGCCGGTCATCAGGTTGAGGAACGTACTCTTGCCCGCGCCGTTCTTGCCCACGATGCCCACGCGTTCGTAGCGCGAGAATTTGTAGGAGAAGCCGTCGAGCATGGTGCGCTCGCCGAAGCGCAGCGTCACATCCTCGCAGTCGATGATCTTGCCGCCCAGACGCGACGTGGCCACGTCTATGCTCACGTCCTTGCGTGCCAGCGACACCGAAGCCCGCTCCTTCAGGTCGTAGAATGCGTTTATGCGGTAGCGCGCCTTGCCTGTGCGCGCCTGCGGGGTGCTGCGTATCCACTCCAGCTCGCGGCGCAGCAGGTTGCGCGACTTGTCGATGTCGGCCTGCATGTTGCGGTAGCGCTCCTCGCGTTTTTCGAGGTAGCTCTGGTAGTTGCCGCGGTAGACGAACAGTTCGCCGCGGTCGAGTTCGAATATGGTGTTGCACACACGGTCGAGGAAGTACCGGTCGTGCGTCACCATCAGCAGCGTGCATCGCGATTTCTGGAGATAGCCCTCCAGAAATTCGATCACGTCTATGTCGAGGTGGTTCGTCGGCTCGTCCATGATCAGGAAGTCGGCATCCTGCAGCAGCATGAGCGCCAGCGCCACGCGTTTGGCCTCGCCGCCCGACAGCTCGCCCATGCGCTGGTCGAGTCTCGTCAGCTTGAGCGAGGTGAGCATCTGTTTTATCCGCTGTTCGGCATTCCACGCTCCGGCGGCGTCCATACCGGCCATGGCAAGTTCGATGGCGCGCTGGTCGCCCGAGGCTATGGCCTGCTCGTAGCGCAGTATGGTGTCGTAGGTGGAGCCGAGACGCGAGTACACCTCGTCGAAGATGGTGTTGCCGGGATCGAACGCCGTGTTCTGGTCGAGAAACGCCACCTTTATGTCGCGCATGAACTTCACCTCTCCGCCGCGGTCCGACGAATCGAGCCCCGCCAGAATCTTCAGCAGCGAGCTTTTGCCCGTGCCGTTGGGCGCGATGAGGGCTATCTTGTCGCCCTCGTTGATGTTGAATCCGATCTTCTCGAACAGGAGCTTGTCGCCGTAGGATTTGCTGATGTTTTCTACCTGAAGGAAACTTGCCATTTCAATTCTCTGTCTGTGACCGCCCGAGGCGGCGGTGTCGTTATTCTTTAGTGCCGGAGTCAGGTCCGGCGCCTGCCGGCATATGCCGTACCGTTATGCGCCGCGGCTTGAATTTGCGTTTTACGGCCTTGCGCGCCGCCTTGTGGCAGTAGGCCGCCGCACGGTCGTCGACCTTCACGTCGCCCCGGGCTATGCGCAGCGTGCTGTTGCGCGTGGAGCCTCCGGCGAACGGCTTTACGAGCGTTTCGTACCATGTGCAGGCCAGCGCGTAACGTCCGGCGCCGAGATCCATGTGAAAACCGTCGCGCGTAAGGTCCTTCGGCGCGTCGTTGATCTCCGACATGCGGAGCGACTGTATGGCCGTTCCCGAGGGTATTATCGTCGAGAACACCGTCGTGTGCCGTTCGATCTCGTGAACGGCCGCGCATATCGCGTCGAACATCCGCTGCTGGTCACGGCCGTAGTCGGCGAACTGTCCGTGAGTGCTGTCGGTGGAGTAGGCCCACGTCATGTGCCATGCCAGACGGGCCTGCGGCTGCGCCGCCCGCACGATGCCCGTAAGTTGGTCGAGGTAGGGCTGGTAACTTTCGTAGCGGCCCGAGAATCCCGATGCCTGCTGCAGGGTTATTATGTCCCACTGGCCGAGCGAGAGCGCATATTGCAGCGACACGTACTCGGGATGTTTGACCCATTTGTTCTCTCCCGCCATCGAGCGGTAGAACATGTATGGCGCCTCGCCCCTGAGGTAGAAGTTGGTGTGCTGTTCGAGCGTGCATCCGCCCACGTAGAGGCGTGCCAGCTCCACATTGTCGATGCCCATGTCGCCGAGCAGCGCCGGCAGATACTCCATTGCGTCGTCCGAGAAACTGTTGCCTATGGCCAGTATGCGCAGCGTGCGGCCGCCGCGGTTGCCGGCAGTGGCCGGATGCAGTGACGCGACCGCCGTGACGAGGCACAATATCGCCGCGACTTGTTTCATAAAAGGTAGTGTTTTCGCTGTTTTCATTGTATGTCGTGCGTTTGGATCAATCTCCCTCCGGCCGGCTTCGCCGGCGTCGCGCGGGGCGGTAGCGTGTGCCGCCGGACCCGCGTGCTGACTAATAGTATTTGTCGTACATCGACTGGCTCTTGTCGTACTTCAGGTCCTGCAGCGATGCCGCTTTCACACCTATGTGGAAGCTCCAGCTCCTGTAATATCCGAACGGTATCCACGAGAACGACATCTGCCAGCAGTGCAGGTCGCGCGTGATGCTCACCGACGAGGTCGTCAGCTTGTTCTTGGCAATGTCGTAACCGCCCGACAGCGTGGCCGACATCTTCGGCGAGAAGGTGATGCTGCCGTTGAATCCTATGGTCTGCGTTATGTTGCGCTTGATGCCGGTGGTGCCGTTGTTCACGTAGCTTACCGAGTAGTTCACGGCGTAGTTGAGTCCCACGTTCCACGGCAGCGAGAAGTCGTAGTACGACTGCGCCATGTACTGCCGGCGCAGCACCGGGTCCATCGTGCCGTAGGGGTCGGCGAACGGATTGGCGTATTCGGGCGGGACGGTGTTTATGTCGTTTATGGCCGGCGTGCTCGACGTGCGCGACTTGAACGAGTAGCCGAAGCTCCAGCCGGTGCTGATTATTCGGCCGAGGTTTCCGCGCCGCCATGTCAGGCGGTTGTAGCGCACGCCCTGCGGACTTACCTCGTAGGGGTCGAGCGTGGCGCGCAGGTTGAGGCCCAGTTTGCCGGTGAGCTTGGTGCGCAGCGTGAGCGACAGGTTCGACAGCTTCATCGAGTCGGCCAGAAAGTTATAGGAGCCGCTTATCGTGAAGTCGTCAATGATCGATATCTTCTTCATTCCCGACGAGTCGCGTTTGCTCAGAACCTTGGCTTCGAGACTCTGCGACAGCGAGAACGAGAGTCCCATGTTGCGGCCCGAGGATGGCACGCCGTAATAGTTGTCGGCGAACGGCGAGTATATGGATGTACGGCCGGTCGAGTCGCTCTGCACCGTCTGGTAGTAGCCGTATTTCTGGTGGCTGAAATCGGGCGCGTAGGAGAAGCTGATCGAAGGTGTCACCGTGTGGCGTATGGCCTGCAGCTTGAATTTCTTGTACTTCTCGCGCACCTGCCACATTCCGTAGAGCGTCGTGGAGAACGACAGCGCGGCGTTGTAGTTGTAGAGGCGGTAGAATCCGTATTCGGGATCGAGCGTCTCCACGGTGTTCGTCTGCGGGTTCCACCGGCGTTCCGTCTTCTTGAAATACCACCGCTCGGTGTAGTTGACCGAAGGAGTTATGTTCAGGTAGTTGAACACGTTGAACGACGCCTGCACCGGGATGCTGTGCTGCACTCCGTTGCGCATCTTGTCGAGCGTCTCGCGCGAGAAGATGTTCTTTTCCGACGCGTTCACCGAGTTCGTCAACTTGCCGGCGTAGCTCATCGAGATCTTCTCGTACCAGCGGTCCTTGCCCAGCTTCACCGAACGCTTGAACGGGAAGAACTTCGACACGTTGAACGACACGTTGGGCAGCGTGACGGCTATTGCCTCGGTCTGCGAGTTCTGCGACACGGCCATGTTCATCGAGAGCGAGAACGGCGTGCCGGCCCAGTTCTTCGAGTAGGAGATCGACGAGTTGGTCTGCGTGGCGAGCATGTCGTTCAGCGTGGTGGCCGAGTACTTGCTGTAACCGCTCGACGACAGGTTCACCGAGGCCGAGAATGTCGATCCCGGATTGGCCTTCGTGTCCTGCGAATGCGTCCACTGCAGTTTGTAGGTGTTCTGTTTCACGAAGTCGGGATCGCCCTTGTCGCCCGAACGCACGCTGTTGAAGTCGAAGCTGAAGTTGCCCGAATACTTGTAGCGCTTTATGTAGCGCGACGTGGCGTTCACCTCCCACGACCCGAGGGTGTAGATGCCGCCCGTGAGCGTCAGGTCCATGTGCTGGCCGAGCGTGAAGTAGTAGCCCAGTCCACGCATGTAGAATCCGCGGCGGGCCTCCTCGCCGTACGTAGGCATCAGTATGCCCGATTTCGGCCCCGAGCTGAGCGGGAAGAACGCCTCGGGCAGTCCGAGGAACGGGATGTCGACGTCCTCGATCACCAGATGGCCCGGGCCCATGATGGCTTTCTTGCCCGGTATCACCTTGATTTTCGAGGCGCTGTAATAGAAGTGCGGGTGGTCCGTCTGGTCGCAGGTGGTGTACATGCCTCCCGCGATGTTGATGGTGTTGTCCTGCATCTTCTTCACGTTCTGGCCTACCAGCCAGCCGTCGCCCTGCTGCGTGGCTATGTTCTTGATCTTGGCGCGCTGCGTCTCGATGTTGTAGGTTATGGTGTCCATGTTCAGCGTCGAGGTGCCCTGCGTAAACTCGGGACGCGTTACCGTGGCCACGCCGTTCACGGTGTCGGCCTTGCCGTGCGCGAACACGTTTTTGCTGTCCAGATCGATGTTCATGATGTCGGCCTTCAGCGTCATGTCGTCGTAGGTGACTTCGCCGTTTTCGTACAGATAGACCATCTTGTTGCGCAGGTCGTAGTAGAGCGAGTCGGTGGCGCGGCCTGCGATTATGTTGTCGAGTCCCTGCTTGCCTCCGCCGCGGCGTGCCGAGTCCCTCTGCGGTGCGGGCAGCGAATCGGTGACGGGCGGCAGCGTGTCGGCGCCGGCGGCCGATGAGTCGGCCGGTATGTCGCGCTGCTGCCGGGCCGCACGCAGGTTGCGTCGTGCGGTGCGGCCGCTGTCGCGGGTCGCGGTATCCTGCGGCGCGACAGCGGCCGCCGCATTCAGGATGCGCGCGGGAGGCGTGAGTCCGAACACGATCTGCGTCAGCATGAGCACGACGGCTGCCGAAAGTATATATTTGGCTCTTGACTTATCCAAAATATCAATAAATTTTCGTACCTTTGCCGACAAGTCGGCAAAACCGGCCGGAGGGTATGCCCCGCGCATGCCGGTCGGGGTGTTTTAACCGACAAATATAGCGTTTTTTTGTGTATCGCCGTCAATTGCCGGCCTAATTTTGTATGAAACATTTAGTCTGTAATATACTGTTCGCCTTCTGCGCGACGGTGCTTTGCTCCGCCGCTTCGGCCCGCAGCGACGGCGGCGCAGGAGTGCGCGTCATAGTGATCGACGCCGGCCACGGAGGCAAGGCCTTTCCGGGTGCGGTCTACGGCGGAGTGAAGGAGAAGGATATCAATCTTGGCGTGGCACTGAAATTGGGCGCGCTGATCGGCAGGGAGCTTCCGCAGGTGAAGGTCGTCTACACCCGCACGAGCGACACGGCGCTGGGCAAGACGCTGAACGACGATCTTACCGCCCGCGCCGACATAGCCAATAGGGCCGGGGGCGATTTCTTCATCTCGATACACGCCAATGCGGCTCCGGGCAAGTCCTCGGTGGCGGGTGCCGAAACCATCATAATGGGCGAGAGCGAGAAGGAGACGCGCTATAACGAGAGCGCGCTGTACAACAACAACAAGGACGAGCTGATCGACATGTCGGACGAGAATACGGCGGCTATGGTGAGGGCCTACATCCAGAACCTGCAGTTCACCTACGGCGAGTACAGCGAGATGATGGCCCGCATCATGCAGTCGCACTATGCCAAGGGCGGCCGCAATGCCCGCCGCGTCAACCGCCAGCTGCTCAAAGTGCTGTATGCCACCGATATGCCCAGCGTGCTCACCGAGCTGGGTTTCATGACCAATCCCGCCGAGCTGGCTTTCATGAACTCCGAGGACGGGCAGAACCATTATGCACGCATATTGTGCGATGCCGTGAAGGAGTATGTGGGTCACATCGGCAAGCTGGCCGATGCGCAGGGCGCTGCCGATACGGAGCCTGCCGCGGACGACACCCCGAAGCTGTCCGACACTCCGAAGCCGGCTGAACGCGCCGCCGCAGAGGAGAAGGCGCCGGCGAATGACGCAGGACGTAAGACCGGGAAGGGCAGCGGGGCGAAGCCGTCGAAGCCTGCCGCTTCGTCTGGCGCTCAGGCTGCGGCGCCAGCCGTCAGGAGCGGATATGCCATACAGCTGCTGGCGTCGGACAAGGTGGTCAAGAGCACCGACGGCCAGTTCCGCGGGTATCAGGGCAAGGTGCGCCGTCTGCTTGGCGGCGGAGCGCTTAAATATAAATATTGCTACGGCGAGTATTCGTCGCAGGCCGAAGCGCAGCGCCATCTGGCCGAGGTGCGGCGCACGTTCAAGGATGCTTTCGTGGTGCGCTACGAGGGCGACCGTATAGTGAAATAGCGGCCGGGAGTCGCTTGTTTGGTATGAAAAAAACGTAAAACGATATGAAACGAGAAGCAAGGATCGGATTGTTCGCCGTGATAGTTATGCTGGCCGGATGGGCTACGGTGAGATTCCTCAAGGGCGCTGAGATCTTCAGCAACGCCAACAAGTATTATGCCTATTACGAGCAGGTGGGCGGCATACAGACCGCGTCGCATGTGATGATCCACGGAGTGAAGGTGGGATCGGTTACGCGCGTGCGGCTGGACGATGATCCGTCGAAGGGCGTCGAGGTGGAGATCTCGGTTAACAAACGCTACCGCATTCCGGCCGACTCGAAGGCCCGCATATTCACCGACGGACTTATGGGCGGCAAGGCTGTCGACATCGTCATGGGCGGCTCGTCCGAGTCCGTGCCGAAGAACGGCACCATCGCCTCGGAGGTCGGCACCGACCTTTTCGACATGGCCGGTTCGGAACTGGCTTTCCTGAAGGACAAGGTCACGGCCGTGGCCGACGGGCTCACCGCCACGCTGAACGGCATAAACGCGCTGTTGAGCGAGAATACCGCCGGCATAAACAGCATAGTGGCCAACGTCGACGGTCTGACGGGCAGTGTGAACGACATGCTGGTCAAGGAGAAGACCCATCTCGAGGACGCGCTTTCGTCGCTGAGCCGTTTCTCGAAGAGTCTGGGCGACAATGCCGGGAAGATCGACACCATAGTTGGCAACATGAGCCGCTTCTCGTCGCAGCTGGCCGACGCCGATCTGGTGGGCACCGTCGAGAGTACGGTCAACAGCCTGAACGCCGCTCTCGCCTCGGTGAACGACGAGTCGGGCAGCGTCGGCAAACTGCTCAACGACCCCGATCTGTACGACAATCTCGCCTCGGCGAGCGAGAACCTCTCGGCGCTGCTGGCCGATCTGAAGGAGAACCCCAAACGCTATGTTCATTTCTCGGTGTTCGGCAACGATCCGTCGCGCAAGACGCGCAAGGCGGCCGAGAAGGAGGCCAAGCGTGCCGCCAAACGTAATGCGGCGGCCGAGTAGCGGTCGGCGCGATGTTTTCCCGACGGCCTGTACGGCGCGGTGCGGACTGCCGTATCGGCGGCGGTCGCATGCCGCAGGAGAGGGGAAATGCCGCATGTTGTTATGATAATGTAATCGTTATATGATATATCCTGCTAATTTCGAGCAGAAGATCGGCTTCGACCGTCTTCGCGGGCAGATAGTTGCGCTGTGCAGCATGCAGGCCGCGCGGCGGCTTATCGAGGCGGAGCGTTTTTCCGTCTCGCGTGCCGAGATAGAGCGCCGTCAGGATACGGCCGACGAGATGCGCGTGCTGCTTATGCTCGATCCCGACGCTCCGCGCGACGAGTTTCCCGACGTGGAGGGTATCGTGGAGAAGATCGGTGTCGAGGGAGCCTTTCTCGATGTGGCCGAACTGGCCGTTCTGCGCCGTGCGCTCACTGCTGTGGGAAATATGGTGGGCTTCGTGCAGAACCGCTCCGAAACCCAGTACCCGCGGCTTCGCGAGCGCAGCGGAAGCGTGTGTGTCTTTCCCGACGTGATACGCCGCATAAACCAGATTCTCGACGACGAGGGCCGTGTGCGCGACGGCGCCTCGCCCGAACTGCTCGTCATCCGCCGTGCCATACGCGACCACGAGGGGCAGGTGTCCAAGCGCCTGCAACAGGTGCTCGCCAATGCCAAGCGGTCGGGGATAGTCGATGCCGAGGCCATGATCTCGGTGCGCGACGGGCGTTCGGTCATTCCCGTTTCGGCGGGCAACAAACGCAAGTTGAACGGATTCATCCACGACGAGTCGGCCACGGGCAAGACGGTATACATCGAGCCGGTCGAGGTGGTTGAGCTGAACAACCAGCTGAAGGAGCTGGAGTACGCCGAGCGGCGCGAGATAGTGCGTCTGCTCACCGAATTCACCGATTCGCTGCGTCCCGATGCCGAACCTATCGCCTCGGCCGGCGAATATCTCGCCGAGATGGATGCCGTGCGGGCCAAGGCGCGCTGGGCTGTGGATAACGGCGCCGGCAAGCCCATAGTCTCGACCGACGACAGGCTGGTGCTGCGCAACGCTTTCCATCCGCTGCTGGCGCAGACTCTGCGGCGCGAGAAGAAGGAGCTGGTTCCGCTGGACATGCAACTCGACCGCGGGAAGCACATACTGGTCATCTCGGGTCCCAATGCCGGCGGCAAGTCGGTTTGTCTGAAGACCACGGGCATCGTGCAGTACATGTTCCAGTGCGGATTTCCCGTGACGGCGGGGCAGAACAGCGAGCTGCCGGTCTTCGACAGCATCTGCATCGACATAGGCGACGAGCAGTCGATGGACAACGATTTGTCCACCTATTCGTCCCATCTGCTCAACATGAAGCACATGCTGCAGGCCGCCTCGCCGCGCACGCTGGTGCTCATCGACGAGTTCGGTTCGGGCACCGAGCCGGTGATCGGCGGCGCGATCGCCGAGTCGATACTCGAGCGTCTGCTGGAGAGAGGGTGTTACGGTGTCATCACGACGCACTATTCCAACATAAAGTATTACGCCACCGGCACCGACGGCATCGCCAACGGTGCCATGATGTTCGACGTGCAGAACATACGGCCGCTGTTCCGGCTGGAGCAGGGCAAGCCCGGCAGTTCGTTCGCCGTGGAGATAGCCCGCAAGATAGGTCTGCCCGAGGACATAATCCGCTCGGCGAGCGACAAGGCGGGCAGCGACCACATAAATCTCGAGCGGCAACTGCGCGAGATAGCGCGCGACCGTCACTACTGGTCGCAGAAGCGCGACCGCATACGCCAGACCGACCGCAAGGTCGAGGAGCTGGAGTCGAGCTACGCCGCGCAGCTCGCCCGCATAAAGGAGGAGCGTCAGGAGATTCTGCGCAAGGCCAAGGATGAGGCGCAACGGCTTGTGGCCGAGGCCAACCGTCAGATCGAAAACACCATCCGCACCATCCGCGAGGCGCAGGCCGAGAAGGAGCTCACACGCATGGCCCGCCGCGAGCTGGACGAGTTCCGCGACACGGTGGAGCAGGCCGATAAGGGCCTGTCGCAGGACAGCGAGCGCGTCGAGCGCGAGATGGAGCGTCTTTCGCGCCGCATGGCCCGCCGCGAGGAGCGTCGCGAGCGTGCTGGACAGCCTAAACCCGAGCCGGCTCAGCCGGCCGCCGGTGCCGCGCCGGCCGAGATTGCCGCCGGTGCCAAGGTTCGCATCGGGGGGCAGGAGATGGTGGGCGTGGTGCAGAGCGTCAAGGGCCGCAAGGCGCAGGTCGCTTTCGGCCACATTCTCACCACCGTCGAGAAGGACCGCCTTACCGTGGTGTCGAATGCCGAGTACAAGAAGGTGATGCGGCCCGTCGCGCCGCGCACCGTCGTGTCGGTTGACATATCGTCGCGCAAGCTCAATTTCCGCGACAGTGTCGATGTGCGCGGCATGCGTGCCGCCGAAGCGCTGGAGGTGGTGCAGGATCTGGTGGACGACGCGCTTATGGTGGGAGTCGGCGGCGTCACCATCCTTCACGGCAAGGGCACCGGCGCGCTGAAGGAGGAGATACGCCGATATCTGCGCGGCGTGCCCGAGGTGGAGTCGGCGCGTGACGAGCATGCCGACCGCGGCGGCGCCGGAATCACGGTGGTCACGTTCCGCAACGACTGATAATGAAGAGACTTTTGATTCTATGAAATACAGATTGTCCGATATAGCGCGCATGTGCGGCGGCGAACTTTTGGGCGAGGATGTGACGGTCAACGACGTGGTGACCGACTCGCGCAGCAGCGTGTTCGCCGACGGGGCCATGTTCGTGGCCATGCGCGGTGTGAACCACGATTCGCACGACAACACCGAGGAGATGTTCCGCCGCGGTGTGAGGGCCTTTATGGTGGAGCGCGCCCGCGGGGCGGTCATTCCCGACGGAGCGGGATGCGTCGAGGTCGTAAATTCGCTGGATGCCCTTCAGCGTCTGGCTGCCGCCCACCGCGCCTCGTTCCGCGGTACGGTGGTGGGTATCACCGGTTCGAACGGCAAGACCATGGTCAAGGAGTGGGTGGCCCGCTCGCTGCCGCAGACGGTGAAGTTCTTCGTTTCGCCGGCCAGCTACAATTCGCAGCTCGGTGTGGCGCTGTCGCTTCTTATGATCGAGGGCGACGAGGAGGTCGCCGTGATCGAGGCCGGAATATCCGAATGCGGCGAGATGGAGCGTCTGGAACGCATGATAAGGCCCGACGTGGTGCTGTTCACATCCATAGGCGATGCCCATCAGGGCAATTTCGCCGGTCTTAGGGAGAAGATCGCCGAGAAGGCCGTGCTGGCGCGTCGTGCCGGCACGTTCATCTACCACGGCTTTTATGCCGACATCGCCTCGGCGTTGCCGGAGCTGCTGCCGGACCGGTGCCGGGTGGTGGATGCCGCTTCGGCCGACGTGTCGGAGCTGCCGGCCTGCAACGGGGCCCTGCGCATTGATGCGCAGGAGGTGAAGACGCTGTGTCGCGTGCTGGGCTATCCCGAGCCGCGGCTCGCGCCGAGCGACGTGGCCATGCGGCTGGAGGTCAAGGAGGGGATGGACGGTTCGACCATCATCAACGACTCCTACAACTCCGACATAAACTCTCTGGCCATTGCGCTCGACACGCTGCGCAGCATTGCGCCCGCGGGCGGCTCTACGGCCGTGCTGTCCGACATTCTGCAGAGCGGGCTGGACGACGGCGAGCTCTATTCGCGTGTCGCGCAGCTGACGGCGGGTGCCGGTGTCGACCGCGTGATAGGCGTGGGCGAACGCATCCGCGCCCATGGCGACAAGTTCGGCTGCGAGGCGCGTTTCTACGACACGACCGAGGATCTGCTTCGCGGCCTGAGGCCCGAGGATACGGCCGGACGTGCGGTGCTCCTGAAGGGTAACCGCCGCTCGCATTTCGAGCGCGTGTGCCACCGGCTCGAACGCCGCAGCCATACCACCGTGCTGGAGGTCAACCTTAACGCCATGACCCACAACGTAGGTTATTTCCGCCGTTTTCTGCCTATGAACCACCGTCTGGTGGCCATGGTGAAGGCGCGCTCATACGGTGCGGGCGATGTCGAGGTGGCGCAGCTCATGCAGCGTCTGGGGATCACCTATCTCGCCGTGGCTTTCGCCGACGAGGGCATAGTGTTGCGCGAGAAGGGTATAACGGCGCCCATAGTGGTGCTTAACGCCGATGCCGGCAGTTTCGACAAGATGGTCGCCCATTCGCTCGAACCCGAGATATACAGCTTCCATTCGCTCGACGACTTCATGCGCAGCGTCGAGCGTTACGGCGGTCACAACTATCCCGTACACGTGAAGCTCGATACGGGAATGCACCGTCTGGGATTCGTCGAGCAGGAGATCGACGCTCTCGCCGGCCGTCTGCGCGACTGCCGCACGGTGCGGGTGGCGACAGTATTCGCCCATCTCGCGTGCGCCGACGATCCGTCGCAGGACGATTTCACCCGCGGGCAGATCGTCCTGTTCGACCGTATGAGCCGCTCGCTTGCCGATGCGCTGCCCTACGGTGTGATCCGCCATACGGCCAACTCGGCCGCCATAGAGCGTTTCCCCGAGGCGGCGTTCGACATGTGCCGTCTGGGGCTGGGACTTTACGGTTACGGCTATCGCCACAACGACGGCCTTCAGCCGGTTTCCACGCTCAAGACACGCATCGTGCAGCTGCGTGTCCGCCGCGCGGGCGAGTCGATCGGTTACGGACGTTCGCAGACGTTGCAGCGCGACAGCGTGATAGCCACCGTGCCGGTCGGTTATGCCGACGGGCTTGACCGTCATCTGGGCGGCGGACGGTGGTCGATGCTGGTGGCCGGCCGGCCGGCTCCCACGGTGGGACGCATATGTATGGACAGCTGCATGATCGACGTGACCGGCATCGCCGGTGTGGCCGAGGGCGACGAGGCGGTGGTGTTCTCGTCGGCGGCGGGCAACACGCCCGAGGATATGGCCGATGTGCTGGGTACTATTCCCTACGAGATACTCACGTCGGTGTCGGCCCGTGTGAAACGAATTTATGTCAGGGAGTGATGGCTGAGAAGGGTGTGCTTTACATGATTCCGTGTCCGATTTCGGACCGTACCGATGCCGGCGACGTGTTGCCCGCGGCGAATCGCCGCGTGATCGACTCGCTGGACTATTTCATTGTCGAGAACGTGCGTTCGGCGCGGCGGTTCCTCTCGCGTGCCGGTATCGCGCGGCGTATCGACGATCTGGAGTTCGTCGAGCTGAACGAGCATACATCGGCCGGCGAGGCTGTCGAGGCCATGGTGCGGCCTATCGCCGGGGGGCGTTCGGCCGGTGTCATATCCGAAGCGGGAGTGCCGGGCGTGGCCGATCCGGGTGCGCTGGTTGCCGAGGCATGCCACCGCAGGGGCATACGCGTGGTGCCGCTTGTGGGTCCTTCGTCTATCCTCATGGCGCTTATGGCCTCGGGGCTCAACGGGCAGTCGTTCGCATTCTGCGGCTATCTGCCGGTGAAGCCTCCCGAGCGGGCCAAGGCTCTGAAGTCGCTGGAGCGCAGGGCGCGGGCCGAGGGACAGTCGCAGATCTTCATCGAGGCTCCCTACCGCAATGTGAAGCTGCTGGAACAGATACTGGCGGTGTGCGCGGCCGATACGCGGCTAACTGTGGCGTGCGATATAACCTCGCCCGACGAGATGATACTCACGCAGGCCGTAGGCTCGTGGCGGCGCATGCCGATGCCCGATATTGCCAAACGCCCGACCATATTTATCATAGGGTAGCGTTGGGCATATTATTTGCGCATTAATATGGACGGAATATGATAAAATACGATGATATGGCAAAACAGAATCTTAACGATCAGGATGTTACGTTAGACAACGAGTTCGGCGAAGGTGCTCCTCGCCCTTCGTGCGGCGAGGAGCCGTGTGCCAATATGGCAGACGACGGTCAGCCCGCTGCTGACACAATGGCAGACGATGCCGCCGCGGCCGGCGATGCCGACTCGGAGGAGGGCAAGTGCGGTGCGCCGCAGGAGAAGTCGGCGGAGGAGTGCGTGGCCGAGTGGCGCGACAAATATCTGCGTCTTCAGGCCGAGTTCGACAACTACCGCAAGCGCACGCTGCGCGAGAAGATGGATCTGGTGGCCAGCGGCGGTGCCGACGTGTTGAAGAGCATGCTTTCGGTGCTCGACGACGTACACCGTGCCGTGGCCGCGTCCGAGAAGAGCGACGACATAGCTTCGCTTCGCGAGGGCGAGCGTCTGGTGGCGCAGAAGTTCGAGGATGCCCTGCGTCAGAAGGGCGTGTGCGAGATCGAGGCGTGCGGCCGCGAGTTCGATCCCGATTTTCACGAGGCCGTGGCTCGCTTTGCGGCCGGTGAGGATAAGAAGGGACTCGTCATAGATGTCGTACAGCGTGGCTACATGCTGGGCGAAAAGGTGCTGCGCTATGCCAAGGTGGTGGTGGGCGAGTAGCCTCCGCATTTCGGACAGCGTAACGAACAAGAATCAGGAAAGGATAATGCAATGGCAGAGAAAAGGGATTATTACGAGGTGTTGGGCGTCGAGCGCAATGCCAATGCCGACCAGATAAAGAAGGCCTACCGCAAGGCCGCCATAAAGTACCACCCGGACAAGAACCCCGGCGACAAGGAGGCCGAGGATAAATTCAAGGAGGCCGCCGAGGCCTACGACGTGCTGTCGAATCCCGACAAGCGCGCCCGTTACGATCAGTTCGGCCATGCCGGCATGAACGGCGCCGCGGGCGGCGGATTCGGCGGATTCGGCGGCGGCGGATTCTCGATGGATGACATATTCTCGCAGTTCGGCGACATATTCGGCGGCCATTTCGGCGGATTCTCGTCGTCGCGCGGCGGCGGTATGCGTGTGAACAGGGGCACCGACATCCGTGTGAAGGTGAAACTCACTTTGGCCGAGATAGCCAACGGCACCACCAAAAAACTGAAGATCAACAAGACCATCGCGTGCGACAAGTGCGGCGGCACGGGAGCCAAGGACTCGTCGTCGTATGCCAGCTGCGCCACCTGCAACGGTTCGGGGTATGTGACCCGTGTCGAGAACACGTTCTTCGGCCGCATGCAGACGCAGGGCGTGTGTCCCACATGCGGCGGTACGGGCAAGGTGATAACGGCCAAGTGCGACAAATGCGGCGGCGAGGGTGTTGTCCGCGGCGACGAGGTGGTCGAGATACGCATTCCGGCCGGAGTGGGCGAGGGCATGGCCGTCACCGTCTCGGGCAAGGGCAATGCGGCGCGTCACGGAGGCGTGAACGGCGATCTGCTGGTGATGATCGAGGAGGAGCGCAATCCCGAACTGGTGCGTGACGGCAACGACCTGATCCATAACCTTAACCTCACGATTCCCACCTGCCTTCTGGGCGGCGAGGTGGAGGTTCCCACCATCGACGGCCGCGCCAAGATAAAGATCGCTCCGGGTACTCATGCCGGCAAGGTGCTGCGCCTGCGCGGCAAGGGTCTGCCCGATGTGAACGGCTACGGCCGCGGCGACATTCTGATCGTGGTCGACATAACCGTTCCCGACACGCTCACGTCCGAGGAGCGCGGACTTGTCGAGAAACTGGCCGGACAGCCGCACTTCAAGTCGGCGGTCGGGGTCGACAAGCAGAATATCTTCGAACGGATGAAGAATTTCTTCAGATAGCGCAGCGTCGCACCTGATAACAGTCGCCGCCTGCGGGCCGGACCTGAGGGCCGGTGTCGCAGCCGGCGTTTAAAAACAATGATATTATGTCGTTTTTCTCACCCTACAAGCGTAACGCCAACAAGTTCAGTTACCGGCCGCGTTATTACGATCCCGACCGCGAACAGCGCGAGCAGCGTCGTGCCGAACTGCACGGCGACCGTCTGGACGACGACGGCGAGTACACGCCCGGAAAGTACATACGCACGCAGCGTGCTGCGCGCGAGGCTCGCCGTGCCGAGAGCGGCGGCGGAACCAGCCGCATGAGAATGTGGATGCTGGGAGTCGGAGTGGTGCTGCTGGCGCTGTTCCTCTACATCCTCTATCCGCGCGTGGTGGCCATGTTCGAGGTGGCCTACGACAAGCATCCCGCCTCACGCACCGCGGAGTACGAGGAGTTCGATCCCTATGCGCCCATAACCATCGTCCCCAACGATTACGAGGAGGGCGACGAACTTATATACGAGGACTAAAAGACAAGCGGGCTGCGCCCGATACCGAATGGAGAACAAGATTAGACTGCTGCCCGAGATCGTGGCCAATCAGATCGCCGCGGGCGAGGTGGTTACAAGCCCCTCGTCGGTGGTGAAGGAGATGATGGAGAATGCCATCGACGCCGGCGCGGGCAGCGTGACGGTTAATTTCCGCAATGCGGGCATGGAGCTTCTGCAGATCATCGACGACGGCTGCGGCATGTCGCCCATGGATGCCCGCATGGCTTTCGACCGTCATGCCACCAGCAAGATCACGTCGCTGGACGACGTGTACCGTCTTCACACGTTCGGGTTCCGCGGCGAGGCGCTGGCCTCCATTGCGGCCGTGTCGCAGGTGGAGCTGCGCACGCGTCAGGCCGGCGACGAGATCGGCACCGTCACCATCGTCAACGGCGGCGAGTTCGTGTCGCAGGCGCCCGTCATGTGTCCGGTGGGGTCGCAGTTCTTCGTGCGCAATCTGTTCTATACGGCTCCGGTGCGCCGCAAGTTCAGTGCCGACAGGCAGAGCATCATCACCGACATCAAGAAGGAGTTCCGCCGTGTGGCCATGTGCAATCCGCAGGTGAGGTGCGAACTCATGTCGAACGACATGCCCATCATAACGCTTCCGGCCGGTTCGCTGCAGGAGCGTATAATCGACGTCGTGGGACGGCACATAAAGACCAATCTGCTGGAGGTGTCGGCCGATACGTCGATCGTCAGGGTCAACGGATACGTCGGCCGTCCGGCGGCGGCCAAGAAGCGCAAGGACAATGAGCAGTACCTGTTCGTCAACGGCCGTTACTTCAAGTCGGTACCCATATTCCGCTCGATCATGAGGGCGTATGACAAGCTGATCCCCGAAAACTGTTATCCGTCCTATTTCCTCTATCTTACGATCGATCCCGACCGTATAGACGTGAACGTTCATCCGCAGAAGACCGAAGTGCGCTTCGCCGATGCCGACGATGTGAATCAGATCGTGACGGCCGCCGTGCGCAGTACGCTGGCTAAGAGCGGCGCCGTGTCGATGATGGATTTCGACAACAGCGTGGCCATCGACATTCCGGCCATGACGAGCCGCGGCGGAGTGGTCTATACCGAACCCAAGAGTTCGTCCAACGACGACTACAACCCCTTCCGCGAGGATTATGCCGCCGACGTGCCGGATGCTCCGGATGCCTCGGCCGATGTCGATTTCTCGGGATTCGACGTCCCCTACGACGGATCCATGGACTCGCCGCGCAGCATCTCCTTGCCGGATGCAGCCTCGTCGGGCGCCGTTTCGTCGGGTGCGGGCGGCAGGAGCTACCGTGCGTCGGCCGGCGACGAAACGGCGACTGGCGGCCGCAAGTTGCGCGATATAGTGTGGTCGGAGATGCCGCTCGATTCCGAGTTCGCGCTCGACGCGCCGGCCCGGATGCCGGCCGTCGAGGAGGACTCTTACATCGAGATAGCGTCGGGTGCTGTCGCCCCGTCGCCGCAGTCCGACGGCAATGCCGTCGGGCCGGACGCGGAGGAGGGCAGCCGGCTGGAGTTCATACCCTCGGCGGCCGTGCAGCAGTCGCTGTCGCAGTCCGGGGTGATGGAGTTCTCCGACGTGCTGTCGCTCGGCAACGGCTATGCTGTGGCTGTCAGCGGCGGCCGCAGCATGATAGCCGACATGCGGCGAGTGCGCGAGCGCATCCTCTATGACGGATACATGTCGATGATCGGCCGCGGCGAGTCGTCGTCCCAGCGTCTGCTCTTCCCCGAGCGGCTGGTGCTGTCGCCCGACGACTATGCGCTTCTGGAGGAGAATGCCGTCGAGTTCGCCGCGCTCGGATTCGATATCGAGTTCCGCGGCGACGGCTGTGTCGAACTGTGCGGCATTCCGTCGAGTGCGGTGGGCGAGCAGGTCGACCGCCTGCTTTACGACCTTTTGCGCGAGGTGGAGTCCGACGGCGATGCCGGCGAGCGCATGCGCGAGGATCTGGCCCGTGTCATGGCGGCCAAGGGGGCGCGTTCGGCGGTCCGCGGGCTGCGCAGCGACGAGGCCGCCGAACTGCTTCGTCAGCTGTCCGGATGCGAGAATTTCAGCTTCTCGCCCTCGGGCAAACCCATAATGGCCGAACTTACGGCCGAAGAGTTGAAAAACAAATTAAACTGAATAATGTTATGTACGGATACCGATTCGTAACCCCGCCGGTCGTGAAGAACCTTATCATAGCCAACTGCGTGATGCTGCTGGCCACGACGCTTCTGCCGTTCAGGAACGATATAATCAGACTTCTGGCCCTGTTCAACCCCGAGAGTCCGCTGTTCCACAGCTATCAGATCTTCACCTACATGTTTCTGCACGGCGGCGTGAGCCACCTTTTCTTCAACATGTTCGCGCTGTGGATGTTCGGCCGCACGCTGGAGTACGAACTCGGCTCGTCGCGCTTCCTGACCTACTATCTGGTCTGCGGAATGGGTGCCGCGCTGTTGCAGATGGGTGTGGGGTATCTGGAGTATTCGCACGCCGTGTCGGCGATCGGCCTGTCGGCCGGATTCGATCTGCTGCGCATCCCCACGGTCGGTGCCTCGGGCGCCGTGTTCGGGCTGCTGCTGGCGTTCGGCGTGCTGCATCCCAATCAGGTGATAATGCTCATCTTTCCGCCCGTCGCCATGAAGGCCAAGTGGTTCGTCGTGGCCTACGGCGTGCTCGAACTATTCTTCGGCCTTTCGGGATACCAGCAGGGTGTGGCCCACTTCGCCCATATCGGCGGCATGCTGTGGGGACTGGCGCTTCTCTATTGGTGGCGCGGCAAGGGCAAGATCTATTTCTAAAATTCAGGGAGGCGGATCATGGCTTATTTCTACCGTAACGACTACGGCTCGTCCGAACACCGCAGTTCCCGCCGCTCGGCCGCGGGATGGGTTGCCGATGCCGTGATGCTGGCGGTTACGCTCGTCGTCGTGGCGGCGTTCGTCGTCACGCTGCTGGTGCCCGTGATCGATCCGCACGTTTCGGAGGAGCTGTCCACCATGGGGCTTATCGCTCCGTTCATCTATGCCGCACAGATGGCGCTTACGCTCTACTGGGTGATCCGCTGGCGACCTGTGATGATGGCGCTTATGGCCGTGCTTGCGGTGATAGGGCTGTTCCACCTCTCGCTGTTCTACAAGATCGAGTATCGCCGCAGCTACGGCGAACAGACCTACGAACGTTCGGCGATAAAGGTGCTCACCTACAACGTGCGCAGTTTCATCGACGACGGCGGCGGCCGTTGCCTCGATTCGGTCGTGAGCATGGTGAAGACGCTGAATCCCGACATAGTATGCTTTCAGGAGATGGGCTTCAGCGACCGGGCCGACTCTCTGTTGCAGCCGCTGAATTCCATGCCGCCCTCGCTGTCGCGCGCGATGCTCAGTCCGGCCATATACAGCCGTTACCCCATAATACGCGCGCATCGTGTCGATTCGCTTCATAACTTCGTGTGGGCCGACCTTAAGGTGGGCGACGATACGCTGCGCATATTCAACAACCATTTCAACACAACGAACATAAGGAGCGACGACAACCAGTATATAACCAACCACGAATTCCTCGACGATGAGGACACGGGCAAACTGCGCAGCATGATAGCGCGTCTGAGCGAGAACAACAAGCTGCGTGCGGTGCAGGCCGACAGCATCGCGCTTATGATCGCGTCGTCGCCCTATCCCGTCATCGTGTGCGGCGATTTCAACGACACTCCGGTTTCCTACACCTACCGCAAGGTCAGCCGCGGCCTGAGCGATGCCTTTCGCCGTGCGGGACGCGGCTATTCGCATACCTACCGGGGCTTCTTCGACATGCTCCGCATCGACTTCGTGCTTTGTTCCAAGGAGTTCGAACCGCTCTCCTACGAGGTGGTCGATTCGTGGGGCATGGTCGACGTGAAACGCGGCAAGGACACTGTCCGCGTGCGCCGGTACGGCAACTCGATGCCGGCCGTGACGGACGGAACGGGCGCGGCGGTGGATAACGGAGTGCGCTTTTCGGATCATTATCCCGTCTTCGTGCGTTTGCGTTATAACGGAAAAGAGAACTAAACCAAACCGATAAGTTATGATTCTGGATTCATTGAAGAACAAGGAGCAGTACGTATCGCTGCATCCGCGTTTCAAGGCCGTGTTCGATTTTATCGACACGCACGACATTGCCGCCATGGAGTGCGGCCGCCACGACATCGACGGCGACGATCTGTTCGTCAACGTGCAGGAGCTCGATCTGCGCGACCGTTCTCAGGCCCGTCTGGAGCTTCACCGCAGGTATATCGACATACAGCTTCTGCTGCGCGGTCCCGAGGAGGTGTTCGGCTGGAGCGAGAAGAAGGATTGCCTTACGGCCGAGGGTGCGTTCGACGAGGCGAAGGACATACAGCTCTTCACCGACGTGCCGCAGTGTTTCTATTCGGTCGGCGAGGGTCAGTTCTCGATCCTCTTTCCCGAGGACGGTCATGCGCCCATGCTCGGCGAGGGCCATGTGAAGAAGTGCATCTTCAAGGTCAGGATATGATGCCGGATAGCCGGCCGGTACGGCGGTTCGCATAACCGTATATTGAAACTCGGGCGGAGCATTGCTCCGCCCGAGTTCGTCATTCCGGCCGTTCTCCCGCCAGTTCTTCGTATACCATCCGCGATATGCGGGCTATTACGGCGGCGTTGGCCCGATCGTCCAGCGGCGAGTCGCATACGAACACCGCGATGCAGTAGCTGCGTCCGTCGGGCAGCGTGACTATTCCCGTGTCGTTGTCGGCTATCTTTATGCCGTCGTCCGTGCGGTCCGACGATCCGGTCTTGTGTGCGAGCCGTATGCCGTCGGGGAGTCCCGCGCGCAGTTTGTCGGGTCCGGTCGATGTCTCGGTCATGCGTCGCATGAGCGTGTCGCGGTAGGGTGGTGCGAGCAGTTCGCCGTCGCGGAAACGTTCGAGCATGTCGACCATCGCGCGCGGCGAGGCCGTGTTCGCCCGTTGCATCTGTATTCCGGTGTGCATCATGCGCTCATCGGCCGTGATCAGCATCGGGGCCGTTCCCGTCTGACGGACGAAGCGTGCCACGCTGTCCACTCCTCCGGCGTAGTCTATCAGCAGGTCGCATGCTATGTTGTCGCTCATCGACACGCTGTATGCTATCAGCCCGCCCAGCGTGGTGGTGATGCCGGCACCGCCGCAGCTGTCGCGCATGGGGCTGTATGTGCCCGCGGGCATATCTCCGGCCTGCACGGTTACCGGCTGCGACAGCGGAGTGCCGCAGCGCTCCATCTTCCGCATCGCGGCTATGGCGACCGGAACCTTGAACGTGCTCATCATCGGGAACGTGTCGTCGGCTCCGTATCCGGCCTCTGTTCCGTCGCTCGTGCGAACGAATACGCCCACACGGGCGGGAACGGTCGCTATGTATGACGCCAGCTGCCGGTCGAGACTGCGCCTCCCGCTGCGGCATGCTGTAAAAATCACGGCGACTGCGACAGTCGCCGTGATAATGATAGGTATCGTTTTGTGTTTCATCCGCTACCGGGTGTTTTGTCAATACTCCAGTTCCATTCCGTCGACCCACAGCGTGCTTTCCGTACTGCCGGTGAAGTAGTCGCCCAGCATGCTGGCCGCGCACGACACGATGATGTGCGTCGGTCTGCGCGAGGTGGATGTGTACTCGATTGGAATCTCCACCCTTATCCAGCCGTCGGTCGGCTTGTCGCTGACGTATGCGCCGTAGCCTATCACCGCCTCCGAATCGGGTTTGAAGAATGTGCTGCGGTCGGTGGTGTTGATCTGCACGGGGCTGTCGGCCGTGCCGCCGTAGGTACGGTAGTCCCAGTCGCCGAGCGCCACGAACACCTGACAGCGGTCGGGATCGCCTGCTTTCACCGGATCGTTGTCCGGAGCGCCCGAGAAGCGGTCGATGGGGCCGTTCTTGTACTTGAGCCACAGCGACAGCTTGCGCGGCCGCAGCGTGAACGGACGTCCGAAGTTGACCACGCCGCCCGAGGTGCCTATCACGCGTGCGAACTCGCCGGTGAATATGTTTCCTGCCGCGAACTTTATTATCACGTATTTCGATTCCAGCCTTACCGAGTAACCGCCCTCCATCTTGTCGGCTGAGTCGGGGTTGGTGATCGTGTAGCTCGATCCCACGGTGGTGGAACCCTTGTTGCCCGAGCACCACCATTTCGTCTGGTTCTCGACGATGCCCGACGCCGGATCGTAGAACGAATAGTATTTCGATGATTCGGCGTTGCTTATCACCTCGAATCCCGAGTTGGGCATCTGCCGTGCCTCGTCGGTGGTGAACCTATACACATCCGTCTCGTTGTCGCCGCTGTAAGCGTAGCATTCGTACTTCGTGAGCGGCGACAGTCCCTCGACGCAGGCCGAGAACGCGCCTCCGTCGGTCGTCAGCGCCTCGCCGCTTACGTCGGTCCAGTCGCTGTCGCCCTCGCGGCGGTATTTGAATCCGTTGTCGAACTCTGCCACACCCGATGCGCTGAGCCATGCGACGGCCGTCCATGCGTTCACCGCTTTCATCTCCACGACGGTCTCCGTCTGTTCGACGAATAGACTCCACTCCTCGCTGCGTCCGTGTGCCGTGACGGTGACCTGCACGCCGTTGTTGAAATCCTTCAGCTGGTCGATGCCGGGCGAGTAGGATGTTATGTCCTTGGGTCCGAGCTTGAGCGACGTTACGGTTATGTCGCTGCGGTCGGCATTGCCGTTCACGTAGACTATGGCGCGGCGGTTCGCGACGTCGATCTCGCTGGCGCCCACCTGTCCCGCCACGGTGAAGTAGCGCTCGATAGATTGTTCGGCGGTTATGGTCCACACGTAGTCCTGATAGATTGACAGCGTGACCGACAGCTTGTCCGAAAGGTCGTGCACTCCGGTAATGTCCCACGACATCTGCGTGCTGCTGTCGTCGAACGCGATGCTGCGGATGTTCACGTTGCGAATGTCGGTCGTCTCGTCGAGCGTGATCCGCACGTTTCGCTTCTCCGAGTCGATCGCCACGCCCGTTGCTCCCTCGACATCCATCGCCGTGATGCGCGGCACTATGACCGGCAGCGGAATGTCGTTCTTGATGCAGCCGGCCAGCAGTGCGGCCAGCAGTGTATACAGTACAGTTCGTTTCATTTCGAATGTCGCGGTTTATGGTTACAGGTGTATCGTCAGACCGATGCTTATGTCGAGCACGTCCAGCTTGAAGTTGGCCCGCGAATAGTTGCGTTTTCCGATGACCTCGCCCGCCTTGATGTATTTGGTGTTGTTGAACGACACGCCGCCTATTCCCATCGACACGTGGGTCGACACGTTGTTCATCGCGAACACCACTATTCCCGGGTGCAGGCTCAGCTTCAGCTGGTTCGACTGCGTGTGGGTGTCGGCGGTCTCCTCGTTGTAGGTGAATATTGTGCGGCTGTTGGTGTAGCCGAGCGCTATGTCGCTGAACAGACCTATGCGTCCGCGGTTGTCGAGTCCTATGTAGGAACGGTGGTACACGGCGGCCTGATACGAGTTCATTTCGGCACGCACGTTCTCGACCTCGAAATTCAGGTCGTCGCTCAGAAAGTCGAGGTCGCCATTTTCGATGGTTCCCGTTGCCGATGTGTATTGCAGTTTCAGGCCTATCGAGCGGTTGTCGTGATAGGAGTAGGCGAGGAACGGCGCCACCTTGGTTATCGAGCCGTTGGCGTCGATGTTCTTCAGCAGCAGCATGTATTCGCTGTTGTTGCTCGACATGCTCACGTGCGACACCTGCGCTCCCACCTGCCATTCGCCTTTGGGGATGATAAGGTGTTCCAGCAGACCGCGGTTGCGTTTCTTCTTCAGACTGTCGCGGTGTATCTCGGCACCCAGCTTTATGGTCTCCCTCGCGTGCTTCACCCTCTTTTCGGAGTGCTGGGCCGTGGCGGCGCCCGTTGTGATGATGCTCGCGATGAGTATTGCGGTTTTGATTAGTGTCTTCGTCATGTTCCGGGCTTGTTAGAGATAGTAGGCGATTCCGAATCCTATGGCCAGAATGTTGACCCTGAAATTGATCTGCGTGCTCTTGCGGTCGCCGGTGTACACCTGATTGTGTACCTGATCGACGTGCGTGTAGTTCAGGCCGAGCATGCCCACGTTGAACTCCACCGCGAAGTGGTTGTTGATGAACGCCACCATGCCCGGACATACGCCTATCGACGCCGACTTCGACTTCTCGTATGTTCCCGTCAGATCGGTTTTGTGGCCGTCGAGCAGCTTGGCCTGCCCGCCGCCCAGTCCGAACTGCATCTCGCTGTAGAGCGCAAAACGTTTCGAGTTGCCTATGGGGATGTAGTTGCGGTATATGGCCATCAGCGAGTAGTCGTGGCTGAGCGAGTAGTAGTCGCGCACGTTTATGTCTATGTCCTCGATGCTGATGTTGGCCGTGTCGATCCTCAGCAGCTGGCGTCCGTAGGAGAAGCGCATTCCCACACCCATGTTGTCGCGCACCATGTAGCAGAAACCGGGGTTGAGCGAGAATCGGTATCCGTTCGAGTTGATGTCCTCGATGATGAAGAAACGGTAGTTGTCGTTCTTGTGAGTGGAGTAGGCCACCGATCCGCCGGCCATCCATGTTCCCTTCTCGACGAAGGCTATGGAGTTGCGTTCGAAGCCTCGGTCGTAACGCTGGGCACGGACGCCCGAGGCGCCCGTGACAGCCAGCATTATCGATAACAGTATTATTTTTCGCATTCCGTTGATTCGGCTATGTCAGTCCCCGCTGTACACGGGGGACGTGGTTTTGATTTATTCGTATAGCAGCTCCATGCCGTCGACCCACAGTTTGCTTGTTCTGCAACCTGTGAAATAGTCACCCAACATACTTGCCGCACATGAGATGATAATGTGTGTCGGGTATGTTGTAGTATTTTTGTATTCGAACGGAATCGTTATCTGTCGCCATTCGTTTGTCGAGTTCGATGCATCACCTTGGAGTATATGCGATCCGAATGCGATTGTCGACTCATCCTCTTTGCTGAATCTTGCGAAAGTGCTTTCGTCGGTGGTGTTGATCTGCACCGGACAGTCGGATGTTCCTCCGTATGTGCGGTAATTCCATGTCCCAAGTGCGATCTTGATTTGCGCACGGTCGTAATCATCTTTGGTTACCTTATCATCCGCCGGGAAGCCGTTTATATCGCTGATCTTGTCGGTGCTGTATTTCACCCACAGCCGCAGTCCGGTCGGACGACCGGTGAACGGACGGCCGAAGTTTACCTTTCCGCCTTTCGTGCCTACCACGCCTGCGAATTCCCCGCTGAACAGGTTTCCTGCGGCGAGTTTGATTACCACGTATTCCGAATGCAGATATGCCGACTGCTTACCCTCCTTGTAGTTCTCCGTGTCGGGGTCGCATATCGTGTTGCTGCCTACCGTGGTCGATCCCGCATTTCCCGAATCCCACCATTTGGTCTGTTCGGCGGCGACCGATGAAGCCGGGTCGTAGAACGAGTAGTATTTCGATGATTCGACGCTTTTTTTAGCCGTTTCGAATCCCATGTTGGGCACCGTAGGCGCGGCCTCGGTGGTAAATGTCACCACTTCGCCAATCACTTCGGCATCGGCAGCCGTTCTCTCCTTGGCCAGCAGACGGTATTCGTATTTGGTGGCGGGAGTAAGTCCTGTCAGTCGTTTATAGAAAACGCCCTCCTCCTTACGGTCGGCCGCCACGCTGGTCCAGCCGGCTTCGGCTCGGGCACCGGTTTCGGCTTTGCGGTACTCGAAGCGCACGCTCGCAGGGTCGTATGTGTCTTCGTCCACATCGGCATGCACGGTGGCGTGTCCGGCCCATATCTCATATATGGGAGACTTCGACACACCTGTCGATACCGGTTCGAAGATTATGCCGTCATCCCTGTCGTCCGTGGTCTTGTCTACCGCCAGCACATCCAGCGACAGCCGGCCGTTCTTCTCGGTGTAATTGAGGTGCATTATGTAGGCTTTTCCCGTTTCGACAGCCTTGATCTCGCCTTTTTTCTCGAACTGGTTGCCGTCGGTCAGGGTTCCAGCGAACGTCCAGTACAACGAGGGCTCGAATCCGTCGGCGATGAAATAACCCGGCGTGCCCTCCTCGATCGTGCTGTCGTACACCAGCTGTTGTGCCGGATCGGTGTCGCTGAGTCCTATCGTGAAGGAATAATCGGAGAACGATTCGTCTACCGAGTCGTTGAACCACACCTCGGTTATCACGTTGCATACCCTTGCCGTTACACTTACTGCGGTCGTTTTACCGGTCGTGATGTCGAATGATTTCGATCCCTTGAAACTCCTCTGTTCCCATGTAGCCAGTCTGGGATTGGGTTTTACCGATTCTCCCGCCTCCACGTCGACGCGGTAGTTGCCGATCGGAAGATATATCGTTGCGGGTTTGCTCGAACCTGTGTACTCGCGTATGAGTCCCGAGAAGTCGCCGTTGTAAATCTTTATGGTCGCCTGCTGCCTCAGTTCCGTATCATTCATGGCGGCACGCGTATCGACGTCGGTGTAGTCGTCGTTCACCCCCAACTGCAAGGTCAATGCTCCTTGGGCGGTATCGTTGACCGAGTCTTTGTCGCACGATGCCAGCGTCGCGCACAATATGAAGGCTGTTATTGACAATATCTTTTTCATGATTTATCTTCGGTTGAAGTTTATTTTACTACCAGCGATACGGGAATCTCTTTCTGATGTCCCTTGTTGTCGGTGACTTTCATCACGAATTTGTGTTCGCCCTTGAATCCGAGTATGGGTTTCTGCGCAGGACTCAGATTGAACAGTATCTCGGTCTTTTGGTTGACATCGTTTCCATACGGGAACGGAACGATCGTTTCGAATACCTCTATGGCTCCGCTCGACGGATTGACCAGATCGAGAGTCGTATCGCCGTTGTTCACCATTGCCACAGCGCCGGGGAAATCTTCGTTCGTCGACTGCAGGTCGACGGTGAATTTGCGGACACCGTCCGGTACGACGGCTTTCATCGTGAGGACGAAATTGGGCGTGTAGTTGCCGCTGTCGTATCCCTCCGGCAGTTCCGGAACCACTATCGGTTTTTCGATGTCGTAGTAACAGGTGCTCACCAGCTTGATTCCGCCGTCGCCCTTCGGAGCGTTGGGATCCTCGCCTATGATGTCCTCGGTGCCGGCTATGTTCTGTCCTATCTCCTGATCCTCGACGAAGTCGGTGATCTCGATGTCGAACGTTGCGTTACCCTTCTCGTCGATCTTCTTATGGAATTTTATCTGTCGCCACTGCGCGGCCTTTATGTTGTTGATGGCCTTGCTCATGCGCTGACTCTTGCCGCCGATCATGCCCTTGAACGTCACCTCCAGCGTGGTGCCGCCGTTGATGGGGAAATATCCGGCATGCTGGTCGTATGTAGTCTTATGGTTCTCGGCATCGTATGTGAGGTTGTAATCCAGAGCGTCGCCGGCGGTCAGCTCCACCGTCGTCACGCAGTCGCCCGTCACGTCGGCAAGGAAATTGTCGTCGTATCCTACCGTGACCTTGCATTGAAGCAGTCTGCATGTCAGCGAACCGATATTCACGGTTTCGCCGGTCGTGATGGTGAATTTCTTCGATGCGCCGTAAACCGGGTTGTCGAATCTCGCTCTGTCGGGAGTGTCATGCGACTGCGCCGAGAACGTGTATTCGCCGGCCGGCAGCGATATGGTGCTGTCGTCGCTTATTTGGCCGTAGGTGCATTCGTAGCATACATCGCCATTGCTGTTGCGGATGATTATCATGTAGTTGCTTTCGGCCTCACCCTTTGTTCTGGTGTCTATTTTGTCGGTGTCGTCGGTCACGTTCAGCGAGAAGTCCGCCAGCGACAACGTTCCCACGCCGTTCTCCTGCCCGCCTTTGTATTCGTAGCCCTCTTTCTTGCACGATGACAGAGCGATGGCCGCGAGCAGTGTAATTGTCAGAATACGTTTCATATGTAAGTATTTTTTATTTTTCGTTCCTAATCGTTTAACTCGATGTCGTCAAGAGTGATCTCTGTCACTTTTCGATCGAATGATATATTGATTGTCATGCCTCCGGCGCCGCCCACGTCGAACTTCACCGTATAGCACGTTGCGGCTTCCACCGTATATTCCTGACTGGTGAACGACTGGCTTTTTCCGCTTTGGCTTGTGAGTGTGCCGTTCATGCTGAATTTGTAGGCGTCGATGAACGCTCCGCGTGTCTCGCCCTTGTGGAAGTCGATCTTTTTGCCGGCACCCGTTGTCACGGTGAACGTGTAATCGGTGAAATATTTGTCGAACGCCTCGGTCGCAACCACTTTTATTATGCTGTTGCCCAGTTTTACGGGAACTTTTATCACGTCGGTCTTGCCGCCGGTGTTCATAAAAATTATGCCGTCGGGTCTGGTGGTGAAGTAGGGTTTGTCGAAACCCTCCTCATCGGCCGATCCGTATGTCGCGCTTATTACGTATCTGCCTGCGGGGAGTTCGATGCCGTCGGCCGGAATTGCCGCTTGTTTTCCGCTCCATGCCGGAGCGTCATCCTCCTTCGTTATCGTGATGTCGAAGTCGCTTTTGTCGGGCAGGGGCGTGATGTCGCTCACGTTGCTGCGGGTCACGTCGGCTATGTTGTCCTCGGCCGACAACTGCAGCATTATGCGGCCCGTCTGCCGGTCGTCGACGCCGTTGCCTTCGCCCTTGTCGCATCCGCCTCCTGCGAGGATGATCGCCGCCATGGCCGCCGTTAATGTCAATCCGTTAAGTCTCATATTCGTTGTTTTTTATCGTTTTTTACAGTCTGTTTTCGCCTTAATGCGCTATCTGCACCTTGATGTTGTCGATGAATATCCACTGCTGGGTGTTCTTGCCGAATGCGGAGGCGTCGTTACGGTTGTAAGGTGCATAACAATCCCACGACAGCCTGTGTGTATTGTCGCAATTCTCTATTTTGAACGATGCGCTTCTATTTATTGAGTTCACGGTGCCGTCTTTCGGTGCCGATATTTTGTCCCCTGCAATATTCTCGATTAAATCTCCACCCTGAATCAAACTAGAACCGCCTAAATATTTTCCACTTATGGCACCTTCTGTCGTTGTATAACCATATGTTATCTGGGGTTCGGCCGTACTATTGGCATATCCGGTGTAGTTGAATGTTATGGCTATTTTTACTTGAGTACCGGGTTTGATATTGTTTATTGGTGCAGAATCAATACGGCCTCTATATGTGCCCTGCGCGTTACCTATAGAAGAACATTCGTTCTGGTGTCTGATAACCATGGCCTTGTTTCCTCCGGCCTCTATTACCGCTACTTGATTTCCGGTCCATCCGGCAAGTCCGTAATCGGTTCCTTCTATTGTATTGGTACTGTGTCCGCTCGCGCTTAAGTTTCCGTTCATATTGAATCCTGTGCTCGTTCCGCTGAAATCCTCGGCGAACAGATAGGGTACGGTCAACGGGGCGTCGGCTTTCGTGCCGGTCGAGGTGTTGACGGCCACGGTCTGCGTCAGATGCCAAGCGTGCTCCGACTCGTATTCGGCCGTGAAGTTTCCGGTCATCGCGCGGTAGAGGGATATGCCGGCCTCGTCGAACGGGTCGAAGTTCACCTCGAAGTATTCGCCCGTCTTAAGCGTCGCGCCCTCGGCTGCGCTTACCGTTATGCTGTTGCCTTCGGCCGTCCAGCTGCATCCGGCCGGCGTGTCTACCGTAACGCCGTCGTTCAAGGCGGCCGGTGCGGTCAGCATCACTTTCTGCACATCCTCGCCCAGATTGTTGCCGGCTATGGTGAAGCGTATCTTGTAACTATCGGTCTTCTCCTGCGGGTGCAGCAGCACCGGCGTTATGTGTCCTGCCTCGAACGCGCAGCCGGCTATGTCGATCTCCTGCGCCCGTGCGGCGTAGTTGGCCGAGTACAGCACCACATACATCCGCTCGCCGCTTGCGTAGGCCTGCGCGGGGGGCAGGATCGAGGCGTAGGCATATTGCCGCGACTCTTCGGCCGAGGCATCCAGCGGCTCGGCCAGCGCGATAGAGATGCTGCTTGTCGCGTCGGCTGCCAGCGACGGCTGACGCGCGGGGTCGGCTATGTCGGCCGTGACGGTGCCCGCTATGTTATGCGGCATCTTCAGCCTTATGCGCTCCACCGGTTCGCCGAGCGTGTTGTAACCCTCGGGGATGTAGAACTTCAGCGCATGCGCCAAATGTCTCATCGTCAGCGACAGATTGCGGGCCTCCACCTCGTAGCCGCTGTTGTCGTCCCTGATTTTCAGTTCTTCCAGCTGCGGGGCCTCGCACGGCTCGGCTATCATTATGTCGGCTCCGTCCGACAGACGGCCGTCCTGCGTCGCCGGCAACGTGAACGAAGCCTGTGTGCCGTTCACCGACTTGGGGACGGGGCAGGCGGCGTAGTAGGTGTATGTTCCCTCCGGCATGGCGGCGGCGAGCTCGGTGGCGAAACATGCCTTTGTGGCCGGAACATTGAGGAACGATATGTCGAAATCCTTGTTTTCAAGCACATAATTTCCCGACGAGTCCTTGGCCCACAGCGCCACGCGGTCGCTATTCCTCCACAGTACGCTGCGGCCGTCGTCGCCGATCGCGGTGCGGCTCTGCTGCTCTCCGGCCCAGAACCCCACGGTGACGGGGCCTGCGGGTGCCGTCGCCGTGGCGGTGTCGCCCTTGTCGCATGCCGTCAGCATCGCAGCCAAAACCAGTATGATTATGTATATGTCGAATCGCATAAATCCTAAAATCTGCAAACTGTTATGATACATTTTACACCCCCAAAATTAGGCAACAATACACCCCCGGGGAAATAAATTCAATTAAATGCGCGGTTTTAATCACCAAACGGCGGTTTCCGTCAACGAACGCAACGGCGGAAAACCTCATTCCGATGGGTTTTCCGCCGTTGCGGGCCGTGCGTCCGGTGTCCGGACGTCCGTTACCGGTTCTTCACATACTTGTCGAGCCAGCCGAAAAATTCGCGGTTCCACACCATCGAGTTCTGCGGCTTGAACACCTGATGTGCCTCGTTCTCGAACTCCACCAGCCGTGCGTCGATGCCGCGCACGCGGGCTGCCGTGAAGGCTTCGAGCGACTGGGTGTAGGGTATGCGGAAGTCGTACTCGCCCGTGATGATGAGTATGGGCGTGTCCCACTTGTCCACCGATTTGTGCGGCGAGTTGGCATACGACCGCTGTGCCACGGCGTTGCTGCGGTTCCAGTAGGGGCCTCCGTAGTCGTGGTTGATGAAGAACAGCTCCTCGGTCTGGCCGTACATCGACTCGAAATCGAATATTCCGCAGTGCGAGATGAACGCCTTGAACCGCTTCTGGTGGCATCCCGCCAGATAGTACACCGAATAGCCGCCGTAGGATGCGCCCACGCAGCCCAGACGGTCGGCGCCGCACCACGGTTCCCTCGCCACGTCGTCGATGGCCGACAGGTAGTCCCTGATGTTCTGTCCGGCGTAATCGCCCGAGATCTGCTCGCGCCACTCGCTGCCGAACGAGGGGCAGCCGCGGCGGTTGGGCGCCACCACGATGTAGCCCTGCGCCGCCATGAGCTGGAAATTCCAGCGGTAGCTCCATCCCTGCGACACGGTGCTCTGCGGGCCGCCCTCGCAGAACAGCAAGGCGGGATATTTCTTTGCGGGGTCGAAGTCGGGCGGCAGGATCACCCACGTGAGCATCTGCTTGCCGTCGGTGGTCGTCACCATGCGCTTCTGCACCTCGCCCATCTTCACGTTGTCGTAAATGTCGCGGTTCACCTCGGTAAGCTGTGTCAGCTTTCCGTCGGCCAGATCGACGCCGTACAGCTCCTTGTCGCGGCTTATGGTCATCAGCGTGGCCAGACAGCGGCCGCCGGCGAGGCTTATCGAGGCTATGTCGTGGTCGCCCGATGTTATCGTCTTCACCTCCACGGTGCCGCATTTGGCATCCTCGGCCGGAACCTCCACGCTGCATATCTGCTGCGTGCCCTCGACGGGCGATATGAAGTATATCGTGCGTCCGTCGGCGCTCCATACCGCGTTCTGCGCGCTGTGGTCGAACGCGTATGTGAGGTAGTGCATCCGTCCGCTGCGCAGGTCGCACACGAACAGACGGTCCTTGTCCGACTCATATCCGGGCGTGGCCATCGAGCAGAAGGCCAGACGTCCGCCGTCGGGCGACCACACGGGGTAGCGGTCGTAACCTGCGAAGCGTGCCATATCCTCCTCGGCGTCCCAGCCGTCGGGCTTGTTTATGTTCACAGTCGAGCCGTCGGCGGTGTCGTAGACGTATATGTCCGAATCGGTCGATTCGGCGTATGCCGTGCCCGTGAGTTTCTTGCACGTGTATGCGAGACGGGTGCCGTCGGGGCTCCACGCTATCTCGGCCGTGTCGAAGTAGGGCGCGAGAGGAGCGTCCCACGGGGCGTCGGCACCGATTATGTCGATGTCGTCGCTCAGTCCGCCGGGCGTTATGCCGGCCACGAATATGTGGCTGTAATCGCCCTCGTCCCAATAGTCCCAGTGGCGGGCCATCAGGTCGTCGTATATGCGGGCCTTCGACTTGTCCATGTCCTTGTAAACGTCGGCCGAGCGTCGGTCGGCCGCGTGTACCTTCTTTATATAGAACATGCGGTCGCCTGACGGCGCTACGCCGTAGCCCTCCACGCCGCCCTCTATGTCGGTCAGCTGCCTTGCGCCGGTGCCGTCGGCGGCCATGCTCCACACCTGAGCCGAGCCGCTGCGGTTCGAGATGAAGAAGATGCGTTCGCCGTCGGCGCTCCACTGCGGCGACGAGTTGCTCGACGAGTTGTCGGTCAGGGCAGTTTCGGCCCCCGAGTCCATGTCGCGCAGGCGGAGGAGGGTCAGCCCCTTGTTCTGCTGCATGTTGTAGCGGGTCACCGTGTAGACGGCCTTCTTGCCGTCGGGTGACAGCAGGGCATCGCCCACGCGCCCCATTTTCCACATCACCGACGGCGTGAGCCGTGCCGCCGCCATCTCCTCGGGTGTGAGCCTGTTGTCGATGTCGAGCGTTTCGGGCTGCTGCGGCGCGCATGCTCCGAGAGCCAAAGCTGCAAAGGTCATAATTACAGATAATTTTTTCATCTTATCAAGCGGGTTTAACTTCTTTTACTTAATTTTGCAGTGAAATAAGCCGTGTATATGAACGAATCCGTACCATACGGTTGCCGCCCCGACTGCGGCGGCGACTCCCTGAAGTTCGACATCTCCATGCTGCCCGTCGGGCCCGACGGCAGCGTGCGCGTATCGTTCGCCGACCGTGTCGCGCTTTTCGCCCGCGATCATGTGCCCGAAGGGTTCCATGCCGAACGCATCGGGGAGGGGGCGCCTATTTCACGAGCGAAGGTAATCACTTTTCTCGGAAAATACAACTGCGTGGCTTTTTTGTCGGCCGATCCGCTGCGCCTATTCCGCGCTTTCGCGGCGCAGTTCGTGCATGTCGAGGCGGCGGGCGGCGTCGTTGAGAACGCCTGCGGCGATGTGGCGCTCATCAGCCGCAATGGCCGCTGGGATCTGCCCAAGGGGCACCGCGAGGCGGGCGAGAGCATGGCCGCATGTGCCGCCCGCGAGGCTTCGGAGGAGACCGGGGCGCACGTGACCGGGGTGGCAGAGTTGTTGTGTTCGACTCTGCATTGCTACAACATATACGGACAGTGGGAGATGAAGCTCACGGCGTGGTACCGCATGCTGGCCGACGGACCCGATGTGCTTACCCCGCAGGGCGAGGAGGGCATCGTGGCGGCCGAGTGGGTGCCGCGCGGATGTGCCGAGGCGAGAATAAAAGACTCCTATCCCACAATTAAAAGCGTGTTCGCCGCGTTATGCGGAAGGTAGGAGCGGCCGCTACGGCCCTGTCATGCCGCATGCGCGGGCTGCGGTGCGGGTGTCCGGCAGGGTTGATCGGGGGCTGAGGCCCGCGCGGTCGGGAGAAGCCGCATGGGCGGGCGCGTACAGGCCTGCCGCGCATGGTGCAATGACGGAAAATGTAAAAAAATCGTATATTCTATGGTTAAAATACTCTGGGTCGACGACGAAGTCGAACTGCTCAAGCCCCACGTGCTGTTCCTGACGGCCAAGGGTTACGAGGTCGACACATGCAACAACGGCTACGACGCCATCGACATGGTGCGCTCCAAGGCCTACGACCTTATCATCCTCGACGAGATGATGCCCGGCATGACCGGCCTCGAAACGCTGCCCCTTATAAAAGAGGTGCGTCCCACCACGCCCGTGATAATGGTCACCAAGAGCGAGGAGGAGAACATCATGGACAAGGCCATAGGCTCGAAGATCGCCGACT
>CAZFIN010000012.1:0-25178 GCA_964519525.1 uncultured Alistipes sp.
ACAAATATTCAATTACTTATTTGAATCACCAGCAGCAAATTTTTGCATCATTACCAAATAAAGTGATTAGTCCCAAGTCCCCTCTTCGGAGGGGACCTTTAGGTCGCTGCACTATTAATGTATATAATTGCGTACAGGAATAATGTCAGACATATCGTAGGACGTGATCTCTTCGGTCGTGTAGTCTACAGCATACATGATACCGCTTTGGCGACATATTGTAACCGATGTTACATGCCTGTCGAGAGTAACTCGCGCCAAAGGATTTCCGTCCCAATCGAAAAAGAGGATTTTAGATGCCGTTATATTCTCCGCCGGTTTGTCTATCGAGTCGTCGGTATACAGAGCACAGAAAAAATCGGGAAAACACTCAATCCCTTCGTAATATGTTTTGATCTCATCCATATTGAGGTTTTGTACCGTTGCTGGAGTATCGTAACCATGCGGTCCAATGCAAATCGTTTTGAAAAAAGTTCCGTCCGGCGAATAGAGATAGAGATTGTTGAGATGCATGCAAGCCTCCACTATTATATCTCCGGCATCACTGCTTCCCATCATCGTCGCCACGATATTTATATCCTTACCGGCGTCCACGGTCAGATTGTTCAGTTCATCAATGTCGATTTTTTTCATATTGTTGTCCGACAATATGTATCTGTCTTCTCGCGTATGAAATTTATCGGCCTCCTTGACGATAAATCGGCCTTGCCTCAGATACCGCCAACCGAACAGATTTCGTGGAATCTTGTAGCCGCTGTCTTTCATTGCAACAGTTCTCTCGGTCAATGTGAACCCAATATCCAGAATTTTTATACCTCCGCGCGTGAAATCGTAAATCATACATTCGACATTGCCGTTCTCGCTGATGAATTGCTGGTCGTAAAGCCAAGGCACACAGACAAACTCATTGGGGCCATTTCCTTTGCGAAAACAACCGTAAACCAAACTCATGTCATCAGGCCGACAAAATTTCCACTGCGTATCCCTTTCGTCCGAAACAGCCGTTATGAGCAAGGAGTCAATCGCTTTTATATCGAGTACACCCAACATGTCATGCCGCACGCATGCCCCGTTCAGACTGATCTCAACAGGAAATTCATTTATTACGGATATGTTGCTGTTCTGGCAAGAAACAGCGGTAATCAGAATAATGACTAATGTGAAATATCTCATTTTATACAGGTACGAGTTGAAGAATCCCATGCTTCACCGGCGTTATTCACCCAATCACATGTCCCGCAAAAAACGTTCGGCAATTCTTTTTAGTTGTTATTTTGCTTTCGCAAGTATAACTGACCTGCTCTTCTGCATTTGCAAGCGCTTCCAGATTCGCTTTCATTAAATCTGACATCCGTGAATTCAGATACATTCGGTATCCCATAAAAACAGCAACTGCCATCACCAATGTCACACATGCAAGAATAGTGATTGTCTTTTTTATTATTATTTAAATTACATCTTGTTATATGACGCAAATATAAAATCTTTTTTTTTTGATAACTGCAAATAATTCCGATAAAAAATAATGTTGAAATATAAATAGCATCCTAAAAAACAGGCAGCGAATGAATGACGGTCAGTACTGTTTTTACGACATTGCAATGATTTTAGCCTGCGGACGGCTTGTGCCGTCCGCAAAATGCTGTATATCGTTACGGTTTCACCTCAACTATTCGACCCTTCACGGTCCATATTCCGTTGCGGTCGGTTCCGCCGACTGACATTACGGCCATCACCGTGTCGTCGCCGATCTGGCATAGCGAATTCCACAAGGCATTGCCGTCGTGCGGCAGATCGGGAAATGGAGTGGTGCGGGCCGTGAATCCTCGGGCATTGCGGTCGCCGGCATACACCTGCATGTTGGCATATCTCTCGTTCGTGCCGTGACGCCCTTCGGTAGACTGCACCGACAGCAGGGTGCGGCCGTCGCGGAGCCTGAGCAGATAGGGTGCGCCGGCATAGACGGTGTCGTGCAGACGGTCGCTTCCGTCGAGGGCCGCATGCCGTCGCGGCGATCCGGCCGTCACCGTGCCGTCATGCCAGTTGTCTGCCGATTTCACGATGACCGGCTTGAAACGCCCCGCCAGCCCGTTGTCCTCTATCGCCACCGCTATCTCGCGGCTGTGCGGAAGGTATATCGGCACCGGCATGCCGTCGCGGGCGCCGCACCGGAACGACACCTGTTCGGGCCGGCTCCATGTCGAACCGTCGTCCGTCGAGCGCATCATGCTTATCTCCTGCTCGTCGCTGCGGCCGTAGGGTGCCTCGTTGGCGAAGTACAGCTGCAACTCGCCGTCGGGAAGCTGCATGACCACCGGCTCCCAGCATCCTACGTCCGGCGTGCATCCGGCCGCGTAGACGTCGTTGACGCTCCACGTCATGCCGTTGTCGTCGGAGAGAACCGCCATGATCTTGTATTCGCACTCTCCGGCCGCAATCGGGCGGGCGTTCCATGTGTATATGAGTCTTCCGCTGCGCAGCCGGGTGAGCTCCGAGTTGGTATAGTTGTAACGCCGGTCTACGGCTATTTCGCGCGGTCCGCTCCATGTGTCGCCGCCGTCACCGCTCGTGCGGATGCACACTGCGGGTCCGGCGCTGTAAACCAATGCCAGTTTACCGTCGCCGACCGCTTTCACCCGTGCATATACTCCGTCCGTCACGAACCTGCGTGTCGAACCGTCCCATTCCACCGTAATCTGCCGTTCGGCACAGCCGCACGCCAGCAGTACGGTCGCAATTATGATTGATATTTTCATGGCATTACGTTCATTTTCGTGTATCGCAGCTCCATATCGTTACGAGCGAGTCGTTTCCGGCAATGTCCGCGGGCATGATCACCGGCTCTTTCATAAGCGGCACCTTGTGCCGGCGGCCCTGCGAGAGCGATATGCCCGATGCCGCGAACGCACGCTCCACCAGTTCGGTGCAGTACATCCGCAGGCTGTCCGACATCGAGTAGTCGTGATCGAAACGTACATCCGACCCGGGCAGTGCCGCAGCATAATCCGTCACCGCCTGCCGCTGTGCTCCGGTGATTCCGTCCAGCCGCATCACGGCTCCGGCCGAGGCGCGGTCGCTGCGGAAAAAATCGGCTATATCGTCGCACCGGACACGTTCGTCGCCGACGGGCGATGGTTCGATGTGAATCACTGCCGCCGACGTGTCGCTGCGGATTATTATGCCCACATGGGAGTAGCGGCGGTCCGTATCGCATGACGCCACGACCTCGCTCTCGATGCTGCGCCCGAGCCTGAACGCAAGATCGGCCGATTGCAGCATGCGGCAGGGTATGGCCGGACCGCTATCCGACAGTCTGTTGCGGCTGCATCCGCCGGCGGATACTGCGGCTGCGGCCGCAAGTGAAAGAAGAAGACTATTTCGAATTGATATCGACATCGACCATCCATTTGCCGTCGCTCATCACCATATCGCAATACTCCTCCTGCGACGATCCGTCGGCATAGCTTATGCGCGTCAGCACGACCGTGCGCTGCGGCTCCTCCTCCGACTGCCGGTCGGCGGAGGCTATCTCGCGTATGATTTCGATTTTGTCTATTCCGCCCTTCTCCTCGATCGAAAGGTTTACCTTCTCCATTATGGCGTAATAGAGTTCCGTGTCGTCGTCGGTCATGTTGGTGTATTCCAGTGCGCGAGAATAGTCGCCGTCGGCAATCGCCCGGTAGAATTTTTTCGCCGTAGCCTGCGGCGACGATCCGGCCCCGCAGGATGCGAGCACCGACGATGCGGCCAGAATGACGGCGATTGTACGTAAGAGTGTTTTCATATAACAAAGATAGTCCATTAGGCCGAAACGGACAAGAAAAATGCGGCCTGACGTATCGGTTTTGCGCCATATTTAATATTTTTGCACGAAAATGCAGTCACATGGCCAAACAGAAGACAGAGAAGACTAATGCCGCACGTCTGCTCGACAGGGCGGGGGTGCGCTATGAATTGATCCCCTACACGGTGGAGGAGAACGATCTTGCGGCGACGCACGTGGCCGAGGAGCTGGGCGAGGACATCGAAACTGTGTTCAAGACTCTGGTGCTCAGCGGCGACCGTTCGGGATACATGGTCTGTGTGGTGCCCGGACATTACGAAGTGGATCTGAAGGCCGCCGCCAAGGTGTCGGGCAACAAGAAGGTGGAGATGCTGCACATGAAGGAGCTGCTGCCGGTGACGGGATACATCCGCGGCGGATGCTCGCCGATAGGCATGAAGAAGCGGTTCCCGACATACATTCACGAGAGCTGCATGGACCACGACTTCATATATGTGAGCGCCGGCGTGCGCGGTCTGCAGATCAGGGTCGCACCGCATGATCTGGTCGCATTCACCGGTGCTTTCGTTGCCGACATCGGCCGCGAAGCGGGGGAGTAGCCGAGACGTCGCCAGCGGGGATTGAAAGCGTGTTTTTCGTCGATAAAATTCGAGTTTTGCCGGATTTGTTTGGTTAAACGATTTTTTTTGCCTACATTTGCACCACCAAAAACGAAGGACGTCTAACGGTCCGCCCGATTTGGATACGATGAATCCGTAGCTCAGTCGGTAGAGCACAACACTTTTAATGTTGGGGTCCCGGGTTCGAGCCCCGGCGGGTTCACCGAAAGCAATCTCTGGAAAGAGGTTGCTTTTTTTGTTTGGCGGCGGCCGTAGGACGTTTCCCGAAGGTCTGTTTCCGGATTGCAGCGTGCGCGCCGCAGTCTGCGGAGTGGATATGCGGACCGCTACGAATAAAAAAAGTATCGCAACCGGGCCGGGCTGCGATACTTATGGGACGCGACGAATAGCGTAATTAGAAAGAGTATCTTATCATCGTGCATATCCGCCAGTTGTCCACCGCACGCAACGCCTTCACGCGGCCGTCGATGGCCTCGTCGCCATAGCCGACCACCGTGTAGTCCATCTCCAGCGCAAGGGCCAGCTTGCCTGCGGTGTAGGTCAGCGACGGACTTATGCGGTAGATGTAATCGGTGTTCTTGGCCCCGCGCACCCAGTAGTCGGCCGTCGAGATGAAATCCTTTCCCGCACCGAGATTCTGCGAGAATCCGCCCATGATTCCGGCCATGCAGCGGGTTCCGTAGGTGAGGTTTATCCACGATGTGACCGACCGCAGCGGAGCATATTCATACGCTCCCGTCTGCGGATCGTAGGCCGTAGCGCCGAATCCGCTTATCATCGTCAGGTGGGCCGTGTTCTGGCCGTATATCACCTTTCCTTTCAGATTGAACGCTCCGTTCCGGTAATCGGCGAATATCTCGGGCGATATTCCGGTCACACGGTCGCGGACCCTCACCGTTATCTCCTCCGTCGCGGCCGTACCGTCGTCGGCTGTGACCGTACGGTGCGCCGTGCTTGTTTTCCGCGGCATTATGCTCAGTATGTCCACTCCGGCGCCTACGGTCAGGTGCCCGCCGGCATGTTTTACCGATGCGTACAACTCGGGCCATAGACTCCATCGCGAATAGTCGTACGTGGTGCCCTCGGGGCCGACCGATGTGTTGGGGAACTGGTACAGCGCGGCGGCCGTGATGTTCCACCCCTTGCCCGCGTCGATGCCGACATTCAGCTGCGGCGAGCGGTTGAACGGCGAGAAGGGCGCTCCCGAGGCGAGCCCCGAGATGGAGGGCATTACCTGTATCACCATCGGATGCCACGTCTGACCGCACGTCACCTGAACGCGCGGCCATGCCAGACGCACGTATGCCTGACGTATGCGGAACAGCGTGTTGTTCGAGCCGAACCCGCAGAAGTCGCCCTCCACCTTGGCCATGCTCTCGGCCTTCCATACCGAAGGCCCGTTTATGTCCACGCCCAGACGGGTGGTGAACGATACGAATGTCATTTCGTGCACGGCATTCAGATCCTCGCTCCCGTCCTCGTTGGGCAATATGTCCTTGGGCATTATGTTGAACATCTCACCCATGGTGGTTATGCACTGACGGGTGTCGTAACATATGTAGTTGCGGACGAATCCGTAGGGCGTGAACAGCCGCGTCCGCCGACTGCCGCCCTGCAGTTTTGCGGACGCCTCGCCGGCCCTTATCTCGTCGATTATCTCACGCTTGAGCTGGGCTTTCAGTTCGGCCATTGACGTGCTGTCGGTCTGCGCCGAGGCACGCTGCATCGTGGCGGCTGACGCCAGAAGCGTTATTATGAATGCTATCCGTTTCATTTATCCGTACTTTTTTCGCGACAAAAGTATAAAATTCGGCGGTCATTTCAAACCGGCCGCCCTATTGCGGCCGGCTGTGCCGTCTATATTATGCCGGCAGACCCCGATACGATAAGAATCGTGTATCCGAGCGCAAGTCCTATTATTCCGATCACGATACCCACCTTCTCCATATCCTTCTGGGCTACCATTCCCGTGGCGTGCGCCAGCGCGTTGGGCGGAGTGCTGATAGGCAGCACCATTGCGAGCGACGATCCGAGCGCAACGCCTATGAGCAGCGTCTCGACTCCGCCCATGGGCGTGAGCGCCTCCTTCATGCTCGTGCCGACGATCGACAGGATGGGCACGAGCAACGCCGCCGTGGCGGTGTGCGATATGAAGTTGGCCATACCCCAGCACAGCAGCCCCGAACCGATGATGATGGCCGCCGGCGACCATGTGTCGAACGGTATGGCCCCGATCATATGCTGCGCCAGCCCCGATTCGTTGAGAGCCACGCCCAGCGCGAAGCCTCCGGCGACCATCCACAGCACGCTCCAGCTTATCTCCTCCAGATCCTTTTTCGTGATGATTCCCGTAAGACAGAACACGGCTACCGGAATCATCGCCACGACGTTGGCGTTCACACCCGTAAACTTGTCGAACATCCACAGGAGCACGGTCGCGGCGAACGTAACATACACCACCTTCGTCTGCCAGCCGTGACGGGCTTCGCCCTCGATCCTGAGTTCGATGGTCTTCTGCCTGAACGGAAACAGTTTCAGCAGTAGAATCCACGCCAGAAACAACAGCAGCAGGGTGAACGGCAGCATGAGCGCGGTCCACTCGCCGAATCCGATGTCGAGATTCAGCCCCTCGGGATCGTTCAGGTATTTCAGCGCGATGGCGTTCGGCGGCGTGCCTATCGGGGTGGCTATGCCGCCTACGTTGGCCGCGATAGGTATCGACAGCGCCAGCCCGATCCGCCCCTTGCCGTCGGCCGGGAGCGTCTTCAGCACCGGAGTGAGAAAGGTCAGCATCATGGCCGCCGTGGCGGTGTTGCTGATGAACATCGAGAATACGGCCGTAATGAGTATGAATCCGAGCAGCACGTATCTGGACTGCGTGCCGAACGGCCGCAGCAGAGCACGTGCGACGGTTACGTCGAGTCCGGTTTTGGTCGCCGCTATCGCCAGTATGAATCCTCCTATGAAGAGCATGATTATGGGATCGGCGAAGCACTGCATGATTGATTTGTACTTTACCGTAGTGCCGAGTATCTCCGTCGGCGCGACATTGCGCATGAACCACAGGCTGCTGTCCGATATGGTCAGCAGAAGCAGCACGACCACGGCCACCGACGTGGTCCACGACGGCACGGCCTCAAGCACCCACATCAGAGTGGCGAATGCGAATATGGCTATAAGCCTGTGTTCCACCACCGTAAGATCGGGAATGAACATGCTCGACGATGGCAGCAGCCACAGGAGCAGGGTGACCGACAGCACGGCGGTGAGTTTCAGGATCTTGGCGATGGCCGGCCGCGATATGCGGTCGTGTCTTTTCCAGTTGTGGTAGGACTCGACAATGTCGTATCCGGGAAAAATCTTAAACATGGATGCTGTGTTTTTTCAGGTTGTGGAACTGATTGTGAATTTGGTGATTGATGCCGGCCGGCAGACGATGCCGCGACGGTTTGCGGGCCATGCCTGCGGCAAGCCCTGCGATGTCTTTGTCGCAAAGACACACAAAACATTTACACATAATTAAATGCGTTTGAGTTTGGCTGAATGTGAATTCAGGATTAAAATATTTTCGCACCGCAGCGCTAACCCACGAGCGATACGGCCTTTAATGAATGGGCAGGTCTTCTGACTCGCTCTGCTCCGACGCCTTCCCGATGCGGCATACGCATCAGTGGCTAAGAGATGCCGGAACACTTTCGATGAGCTTACAGCTGCGGGACAGTTCAGGAATTTCACCTGATTCCCTTTTAATCCACGCGGGCAGTCCGACCCGCATGAAACCGATTCGTTGCAAAATTATGACTTTTATGCGAAACTGCAAAAAAAATCCGGTCAACAATTCGGCCGCATCCGCATATTGTGCGGTGAGGCCCGCACCACGCCGGAACCTGTGAAATGGGGCGGGGAGTTGCGCGAATGCGATTAAATCCCTATTTTTGCATGCACTTAAACAGTTTTCCGATGAGACGACACAGATTCTTCCTATCGTTGTTATTACTGGCCGGCATCATATTTTTCATCGGCCGCTCCTGCCGCCGCAACGGCGACCTCATGCTGCCCGAAAGCAAGATCGGCTACCGGCTCAACGACTCGCTGAGCAACGCCGTATCCGACCTGCCGTCGACCTCGCAGATGGAACGCTACATCCACAACTGGATGGCGCGCAACAACATCCGCGGCGCTTCGCTGGCCGTGATGAAGGACGAACGTCTGATCTACTGCAAGGGGTTCGGCTGGGCCGACAAGGAACGCGAGCAGAAGGCTGAGGTGGGCGACATCTACCGCATAGCCTCGGCGTCGAAACTCATAACGGCGGTGGGTATAATGAAGCTGTGCGACGACGGACTGCTGTCGCTCGACGACAAGGTTTTCGGCGAGTCGGGCATACTGAACGATCCCAAGCTGCTCGACATAAAGGACAAGCGCGCCACCGACATAACGGTGCGTCAGCTGCTTAACCACACCGCTGGTTTCAGCCGCCGTCTGGGCGACCCCATGTTCCGTACGGCCGACGTGATGCGCTGGGAGAATATGACCAAAACGCCAACGGCCGACGAACTCATCGCTTTTCAGCTCCGCCAGCGTCTGCGCGACAAACCCGGCGGCGCGGCCCAGTATTCGAACATCGGGTATCTCGTGCTGTCGCGCGTTATCGAGAAGGTGTCGGGAATGGGGTATGAGGAGTACCTTCAGAAAAAGGTGCTGTGGCCCGCAGGCTGTTACGACATGCACATAGCCCGCAACTACTACGAGGAGCGCTATCCGCGCGAAGTGAAGTATTACGGTCACGATCCGGGCGAGACCATCGAGTCGTACGACGGGTCGGGAAAGATGCGGCCGCGCGAGTACGGCGGAAACAACATCACCGGTCTGCAGGGTGCCGGCGCATGGGTATGTTCCGCGGCGGAGCTCATGCGGCTTGTGGCGTCGATCGACGGACGCGGCGGCGTGCCCGACATTCTTTCGCCGCAGAGCGTGGCCGAGATGAAGCGTATCGCGCGCAAGGGCGACTTCGCTTTGGGATGGGCGCGTTACGACAGCCGCAGCGGCTCGCTCGTCCGCACCGGCACCATGTCGGGAACATGCGCCTACATCGAGTGCCGGACCAGCGGACTGTCATACGTATTCATAACGAACACGAGCAGCTATCGCGGCGCATCGTTCACCAACTCCATAGGCCGCATGGTGCGCGACGCCATGGCCAAGGTGAAGACATGGCCCGCGGACCGCGACCTGTTCGTGGCCGTTCCCCGCGGCAATACGGCATCCGACGGCAAATCGTAGCATTCACGCCGATATATGAAAAACCCTCTATTGCGGATAAAGGCAATAGAGGGTTTTTCGTGGAGCGGGGGAGGAGCGTCACTCCTCGATTATCACGCGGAATCCCACATTGTTGGCGGGCTGCCATGCGAAGTATGAGTTGCGGACGTATGCCGTGGCATTCTTCGGACGGCTGTTCCATGCGCCTCCGCGCACCACCTTGCTGTCGCCCTCGGCGGGTTCGCCCTTGTAGGGGTAGGGGGCGTATGTCGAACGGGTGAACTCCGCCACATTGCCGTGCATGTCGTAGAGGCCCCATGCGTTGGGCGCATACTTCGCCACGTCGGCTATGGTCATCGTGCCGTCGTCGACCGAATCCTCGCGCGGCATGAACGTATAGTAGCGGTACACCCAGCTGTTCTCCGGCACCGGCTGCGGATCTATGCCCGACACCGCCATCCTGCGCAGCGAACGGTCGGCCAGATTGTCCATCCCGGCGAAGTTGCTGTTCAGATTGCCGAACCAGAAGTCGGTGTCGCTGCCTGCGCGGCATGCCCACTCCCATTGCGCTTCGGTGGGCAGCGCGGCGTTCACTCCGCACCGCTCGCTTATCACGCGGCAGAACTCGGCGGCCTGATTCCAGCTTATGCGTGTCACCGGCTGCTCGGGACGGTTGGCCGCATATCCGGGACCCACGTGATCCTTCCAGAACTGCGCCGTGTAACGGCTGTCATGCTTGGGATCCACCGTGTTGTACTGACGGTTGGTGACCTCGGTCTCCGACATCCAGAACGGGCGGGCGATCTTCACCACCGCCTCGGGAGCGTTGCCATTGCCGCGACGGTTGTTGCCCATGACGAACGTTCCGGCGGGAATGCGCACGAAAGTCATCTCCACGCCGTCGGCCAGCGTTATCGTGCGGCGCGACTCGCCGTAACGGGCGGCCATCTCGCGTGCCTGCTCCTCGGTGAAGGGGAAATGCTTGGTCTTGGCATCCTTGTATGCCGGCAGGTCGCTTATCGCACGCTCGGCCTCGGGTGCCGGATGCGTGCGCAGATACTCGGCGTAGTCGTCGATCTCGCGCTGCCACTCGACACCCGCGCCGTCGGCATATTTGTTGGCCAGCTCGATGCGGCGCGAATACTGGTCGGTAGGGCAGTACGACACCCTGTTGTATACGAAGCGGCTGTGGCACGGAGCGTTGAAGTCGATCCAGTTGTATATCGTCCGCCACTCCCTGTCGCTGAGTTTCACGCCATGGTGTCCGCCCTTGAGTATGCGCACCAGTTCGCTGGTCGAGGCGTGATATTCATAGGGTTTCATCACATATATGTCGGCCTCGGGACCCTGACGGTTCACGTAGGGGTGCAGATTCAGATAGCTCTGCGACAGATCCAGCCGTCCCGACTCCGCGCTACGGCTCGGAGCGTCGGCCACTTTCACGCCGCCCGTGAAGTCGGGCTTGGCACCCTCGGCGTTGTGACACGCCGCGCAGTTGCGGTCGAGGATCGGCTGTATCTCCAGATCGAACGTGAACGGGCGCACGCCTCCTTCGGGAGTCTGCAACGCGGCGGGCGATTTGGTCGATGCCGCCACACGCTTGGGCACGGGTATCGAGTTCTGATCCTCGTGACAGCCTACGCACGACACCACCTCGCCGGGCATTCCGGTCACCCAGCTTCGCATCCACTGTATGGCGCGGCCCTCCTCGTCCAGCGGCTGGAACGACACGGGCGTATTGGCCGGTATCTTGAATATGGCCGATCCGTCATCCTCCACATCCACCTCGCCCAGCAGACGCTTTATGTCCCATCCGCTCTGTATTCCCTGCGCAATGTGGTCCGAGGCCGAATTCACGTATGTGTATTCGTATGCGAACACGCGCAGCTTCTTGACGGTGCCCACCGGAACCCCGGGCAGACCCTCGCCCTCGTATATGTCCTGAATGAACACCGTCGCCTCCTTGTCGCCGCGCTTGATGCGGTCGGGTATGACGGGTGGCGTCGGCCGCTTGTTGACGATGATCGGATTTATCAGTCCCTCGCCCTCGGATTCGGCCACGAGCGTCATGTTGTCGTACACGTCGACCAGATAGACTCCCCACAGCGATTCGGGCGTTAGTTTGGCCGTCACGAGGAAATATTTGTCGCTGACAGGGTAGGGCTTTATGAACTGCGGCCACACTCCGTTCACCAGTTCGTCCTTGATTATCGGCACTATGGGCCGCTTGCTGAACGGCATCTCCTGTATCATGCCCTGCGTCTCCTTCCGGCCGCGCGAGGGGTCGAACAGTATGAGGCGTCCGGAACGGGCTATTCCGTGGTGGCCCGAGATTATGCCCACGAACGTGTTGTTGCCGTCGGGCAGGGGCTGCACGTCGAATATGCTGTTGGGGAACCAGCCTCCGCTGCCATACAGCGCCTTGGTCTCGGTGCCGTCGGGGTTGGCGTGCATCACGAAGCGCGAGTAGTAATGCGTCAGATCGGTGTATTCCCACCGCACGTACATCAGGCGGCCGTTGTTCATCACCCTCGGGTGCCAGTTGGCATCCTGATCGAACGTCATGCGCCGTATCTCGCCCGTAGCGGGTTCGTAGGCGATCATGTTGCCCACCTGATCCGAACCGTTCACGCACGGCACGCCCTGATAGCCAATGTTGCTCATGGCTATTATGCGGCCGCTGGGCATGTAGGCGGCATCGAAGAACTCCAGATCGGGCTCGTCGCATTCGATGGCCTTGTGCAGCCCCGATCCGTCGCGGCGCACCTCGTAAACGCTCCAGCGGCTGTTGTCGTCGGCCGCCGTGAACAGAATCCGTTCGCCGTCCCAGTGCAGGAGCAGGTCGGTCACCGACGATCCGTTGGCCGGCTTGTATATGGTGCGGAGCTTCATTTTGCCGCGCAGGTCGCTCAGCTCGGCAATCTCGGCGTCGAACCCGTTGCGCGAGGCCGACGACTGGTTCGACCAGTTGTTGTCCTGCGTACCGAGGGCGGGCGCCCACACCTGCCGTGCCCTGTCATGGCCCAGACGGTAGCGGCCGACGATTATCCGGGCATCGTTCAGCAACGGATTCGACAGCAGGATCTCGCGTTTGAGCTCTATGATACGGGCCTTGTTGCCGTCCATGTCGGTGCACAGGCTCTCCAGTTCGCGAAGTTTTTCGGCATAGCGGCCGGCGTCGTATGCCTTGTCGCGGCAGAAATCGTCGTAGGCGCTGCGTACCGATCCGATGTTGAAATACTCCATTTCGGCGTCCGCCCGCATCTGTTCGGCCCGTTCCGGAGTGATCTGCGCATGCGCCGCCGCTGTGCAGAAGATTGCGGATAGAATCAGAATCTTAGGTCTCATGTCGTCCTTGTTTGTAAGTTGTTTTATTTGTTGTCCGATTTAATTTGTCGCTATGCCCTCTATCTCGACGAGCAGTTCGTCGCGGCAGACGTCCGCCAGCAGATACACGGTCGGAATATCCGGATAGTGCTCCCGCATCCACGATTCGGCTGCCGGGAAATCGCCGCCGCGTTTCAGATACACCCGCAGCATGGCGTACCGCATCCGTACGTCGGCCGTAACGCCGTGACGATGCAGGTTGCCGGGTCCCGTGAGCGTGTCGATGTTGCACATCGTCATTCCGGTCTGTCCGATTATGTCGCTGCCGACACTCGCCTCGCCGCGTATGGCGGCCGTTCCCGATATGTACACCGTCCTCGAATCCTGACAGGCCACGTAACGCGCCCGCTCGAATTTGGGCGTGGTCTTGTCGCGGTTCTCCGGCCTGTCGATCAGTACGCTCTGCGAATAGGCGTGCGCCGAGATCTGCAGCGGATTGTCCACGGGCAGGTTCACGCCGGCACCCTTCACCGCGTCGAACATCACCGTCACGCCTCCGGCCTGCGCCCCTATGCCGGTCGCAGCAGGATAGCCGCCGGTCCATGCGTAACGGTCGTAGAACCGGCTGCGCGCATCGTTGAACTGCTGGTAGTGCTGACCCTGCGGCGACATTCCGGTTATGCGCTCGATGTAGTTCCACTGCCTCGCTATGTCGGTGGCGGCGAAATCCTCGGCAGCGAGTATCTCTTCCATCCGGCCGAATATCGCATCGGCCTGTTCGCCGATTCCGGTCCCGAGGTCGGCGTGCAGACCGCCTGTGACTATCTCGCAGCCGTCGATTACGGCATAATCGCCGTGCCGGACGATGCGCGTGTGCGGGTCCACGGCAGTAACCTCGGCGGCCAACGTACAATCCAGCGGGGCCTGCGCAACGAATCCCGTAACGGGCGCCTCGTCGCCGAAGCGTCCGCGGCATATCGCCCGCAGCCTTTCGCAACGCCCTGCATAACCGACATTATCCTCCGCACGGCCGAAAAAGACGATGCGGACAACGGTCCCGCCGCCGGCAGCGGCCCGGTCCGACAGCTCCGCCGCCGCGCGGTCGAAATCGGCCGTTGCCGTGTGTAGTATGCTATAATATTTGCGTGCCATTACGTTACAATGAATTTACATATTCGGCCAGAGCCTCGGCATCCTTCTGCGTTATCCTGCCCTCGATTCCGTGACGGTGGACGAGGAACACATCCTCCATCGTCGCGGCGCGGCCGTCGAACAGATAGGGCGCCGTACGCCACACCTCGATGAGCGTCGGGGTGTCCCAGCCCGCCTCGAACTCTATGTCGTCGCCTATGCGGTGCATCTTCATGTCGGTATAGTATGGTCCCGAATGACACTCGGCGCACCCGTACCGCTCGAACACCTTGCGTCCGGCACGCGCCTTGGCCGACAACTCGCCGTCGACCAGATAGGGGCTCGGCAGAGGCCGCAGCGACCGTATGTATTCGTCGACGCACTGCGCCATCGTTTCGGGTATGTCGAAGAATTGTATGAACTTGTATCCCGCCCGCACGGCTATCGCCGCCGAGTCGCGTATGCCCGAGATCATGCACTTCGGCGTGTCGAAACTGTGCAGCATGCTCTTGCAGTTCTTCGGGTTGCCTATGCCGTCGTTCATCAGGTCCCAGTTCATGCCGTCGGTGCGTCCGTCGCCCGGGTGGCACCCGTTGCACGACTGCCAGTTCTGGTAACAGTGCGCTGCGTCGTTGAAGGCGCGCTCGCCCGTGTCGACGGCCGACTCGGCCCGGTCGGGATTGCAGGCTATGAAATCAGTCGCGAGATCGGACAGGGCGATCACATTGAGCGTGTCCGAAAAATAGGTGGGAATGTAGAGCCGTCCGTTTTTCAAGGCCATCCTGCGCGGGCCGTTTCCCTTCACCGGCACGCGGCGGCGTATGTCGCGCATGAAGTACAGATCGTAGTCGAGCTTCTCGGGAGCGGGGTATGCCTCCAGTTTCTCCATCATGGCGCGATAGTCCACCACGCTTATGTCGTGCGTTCCCGACTGCGAGGTGACGAGGTGGTCGCCGTCGCACGCCACATCCCATATTCCGCCCGCGCCGCGGTCCGATTCGTCCATCAGCACGGACCCCACGAGCTCCAGCTTCTGCGCATCTATCATGCTCACGGCGTTGGTATTCATCCATCCCTGCTGAAGCTGCGACGTCGGCACCTGAAAGCGGCCGAGGTTGTGCGACACGAACACGTGGCGGCCGTCAGGCGAACACGCGATACCGTGCAGGGCATTGCTTCCGTTGCTCAGCTTTATATCCTTGATCCTGCGGAATGTGCCGCAGTCTATCACCGACACCTCGGCTGCCACGTAGTCGGCATCGGCCCTGCCCGCCGGGAGGAAATTGTTCACATAGAGATAGCGTCCGTCGGGCGAGAGCGCCGCGGCACACGGCTCGCGCAACACCTTCACAGTGCGCAGCACATTGCCCGTGGCGGCATCCACCTCGCTTACCGTCGTTTTGTAACGGTTGCACACGTAGACGCGGCTCCCGTCGGCGCTTATCACCGGGGCGCAGGCTCCCATGCCGGTCGGACTTACATAGTCGGTGCGCAGCGAGGCAAGGTCGATCCGCCGTATGTATCCCTCGCCGTGACTGCTCGTAACGTAAGCCGCGTCGCCTCTTACGGCAACTCCCGTCGGCGGCTCGTCGGTTTTCCATGAGGCGAGTTCCGCACCCTTGCCGTCGGTCAGCAGCAGTTCCGAGGTGCCTTTGTTGGCCATGAGTATGCGACCGTCGTCGGTGACTGCGATGTCGGCCGTGTAAAACGGCTTTGCGTTGCGCGGCTGCTTGGCAGCGCACAGCAGTATGGCCGGAACCATTATCGCGGGAAGCAGTTTCAACAAACGTTTCATATCTCTTACTGATTCATGTATCCGAGTTTCTGTGATATTTCGCCCGCGCACTCCATGATGGCCCGTGCATGCGACGGTATCGCGCCGTCCGTGATCCGCCCCTCGGGTCCGGTGATCCACACCGCCGCCACGGCCTTGCCGTAACGGTTGAATATCGGAGCGCCTATGCAGCGCACTCCGGCCAGCTCCTCGCCCAGATCGAGCGCGTAACCGCACCGCCTCACCTCCTCGATACGGTCGAGGAAATCGCTCTGGCAGGTAACCGTGTTCTCGTTGTAGCGCGTGTATTCCATTCTTTTAAGCAGCAGATCTCTTTCGTGCCCGTCCATGAATGCCATGATGGCTTTCCCCGGGGCCGATGCGTGAAGACACACGTTCATGCCGGGCTTCACCGTGAAACAGAAGTGGTGCGAGCCTATGATCTGGTCGAGAATCACGATGCGGTTCTCGGTGAGCGTACCTACCACCACCGTCTCCGACAGTCTGTCGCGCAGCCGGCGCATGGGATCGTAGGCGTATTCGAGCAGCGACGGTCCGCCGATCGACGACATGGCCATGCCGAATATCTTGTGTGTGAGTGAAAAACGCGCCGTGTACTCGTCCTTGGCCAGATAGCCCTGCTCGGCGAAGGAGCACAGAATGCGGTACAGCGATGTCTTGGGAGTGTCGGTCATGGCCGTAAGTTCCGCAAGGGTGAGTCCCTGCGGATACTGCGACACTATCTCCAGCAGCTCCATACCCTTTACTAATATAGGTATGTTGTATTTCGTCTTTTCGGTTTGCACAGGTCGGTGTTGTTTCTTATTTTGAATGAAGTTTCAAATGCGGAACCGTGGCACAAATATAATATATATTTTTCATTCGGTCAACAGCCCGCGCCGATTATGTGCGCATCGCTCCGCATGCTGCCGCTTGCAGGCGGTTGTGCGAGCGTCTGTTCCTCCGGTTTTTCACTCTTTGCGCAAAAAGATCGTGCGAGTGCCGAAAAAAGTCGGCCCGAGGGGCCGATTGTTAAATATTTTTTATACTTTTGCCACAATTTCAAGGGGTTTAAGCCGGTGATTGAATATGCTTTGCAGCATTCGCCGGACGCCCCCGACGGATAGCAATGGATTAAATAACAAAAACATAATTTTATGTAGTTAATTTTTTTATCGTTTTTATTGCTTAATGAAGAAACTCTTTACCTTTTCGGGGGCCATGCTTATCATGGCCGGCTTTTCCGTTCAGGCACAGAATTCGGTTTGCGACATGTCTGCACGGGAGTTTTCCTCGGGGGAGGATGTAGTGAATTACGTTCCGAGCATCTCGCTCGATTCGCGATTCGGTTACGGTTATCAGTTTTCCGGCAAATCCGCCGGATTCGGCGGCGACGGTCTGTTTCTAAACGTCGACGGCAGAATCAGCAAACATTTCACCTATTCGCTTTGCCAGCGCATGTTCGCCTCCAACGGCGACGACGACTCCGTTTTCGGTTCCACCGACTGGCTTACCCTCGGCTACGAAGTAGGCAATTTCTCGTTCTCGGCGGGCAAGGATGCTCTCGCCGTGGGCAGTTTCGAGTATGACGCCTACGATCTCGATTCGTATTTCGACATGAGTTCCTTGTTCTACAACAACATCGAGTGCTGGCAATGGGGGCTCACGGCCATGTGGACCAATGATTCCGAAACCTCTTCATTCGCATTTCAGGCGGCCAACTCGCCTTTTGCCTTCTCACCGTCGAGCGACAACCTCTATGCTTACAGTCTTGCATGGTACGGCGCATGGGAGCGCTACGAATCCATCTGGTCGCTCAACATGTTCGAGTACGACGGCGGCCGGTTCGTCAAGTGTCTGGCGCTTGGCAATATGTTCCATTTCGGCGACTTTTCGCTCGGAGTCGACTACATGATGCGCTCCGACCGGCTTAAGGATATATTCAACAAGGATCTGACACTCACGGTGGCTCCCGCATGGGAGTTCGGCGACAGGTTCCGCCTGTTCGGCCGCTTCGGCTTCGAGAAGAGCGCCGACGACCTGCCTTACGACTTCACCGGAGAGTATCTCCCGGCCGAGGAGCGTTATGCCGCCAACGACGAGTGCGAGACCCTGCTGCCCGCGTTTGTCACGGCCGACAAGAATTACATCTTTTACGGCATGGGACTTGAATTCTTCCCGCTCAAAACGAACAAAAGCATCCGCCTCCACGCCGCGTGGGCCTCGAACAACTACACCGGCCGCCATGCGCTCAACATAGGGCTTACGTGGAAATTCGATGTCGTGAATGCGGTGCGCAGCATAATGCGTAAAACGCGATAGTCAACTGTTTACACACAATTTATACATACTGCGATAAAATGAAAGATTCGAATTTCATCATCGAATTGGGCCACATCTCGAAGTGGTTCGGTGAAAAACGCGTGCTCGATGATGTGAGCCTTTATGTCAAGAAAGGCGAGTTCGTCACCATACTCGGCCCTTCGGGCTGCGGCAAGACCACACTGCTGCGTATTTTGGCCGGTTTCGGATCGGCTGACGAGGGCGAGATACGCATCGACGGGGCTGACGTTACCGCCGTGCCGCCGCACGAACGTCCGGTCAACACCGTATTCCAGCGTTATGCGCTGTTTCCTCATCTGAACGTTTACGACAACATAGCGTTCGGCCTTAAGCTCAAGAAAGTGGGGCAGGAGGAGATCGACACCCGCGTCCGCCGCGCGTTGAAAATGGTGGGCATGACCGACTACGAGTGGCGCGACGTCAACTCGCTTTCCGGCGGACAGCAGCAGCGCGTGGCCATAGCGAGGGCCATAGTCAACAGGCCGCAGGTGCTTCTGCTTGACGAGCCTCTGGCCGCGCTCGACCTCAAGATGCGCAAGGATATGCAGATGGAACTTAAGGAGATGCACCGTACGCTCGGCATCACGTTCGTCTATGTCACCCACGATCAGGAGGAGGCGCTCACCTTAAGCGATACCATAGTTGTAATGAGCGAAGGTCGTGTGCAGCAGATAGGTACGCCCATCGACATTTACAACGAGCCTGTCAATTCGTTCGTGGCCGACTTTATCGGCGAGAGCAACATTCTCAACGGTACCATGCTTCGCGACCGTCTCGTGTCGTTCATGGGCCGCGAGTTCGACTGCGTGGACGAGGGTTTCGGCGAGAATACGCCGGTCGATGTAGTGATTCGTCCCGAGGATGTCTACATCATGTCGCGCACCGAGTCGAGCATGTTCGACGGCGTTGTCCGCTCGTGCATATTCAAGGGCGTGCACTACGAAATGACCGTCGAGACCCCGAACGGATACGAGATCATGATTCAGGATTACAACGCATTCGAAGTGGGGCAGGAGGTGAGCATGATCGTAAAGCCCTCGGACATCCATGTGATGAAGAAGGAGCGCGTATGCAACACCGTAGCCGGCACGATGGTCGACTCCACGCATGTCGACATGCTGGGCGCGACCTTCGAGTGCACCGCCCAGCAGGGGCTGTCGGGAGGCGAGAAGGTATCGGTCGAGATCGGGTTCGACGCCATCGAGCTTATGGACAACAAGGAGGACGGCACGCTGATGGGCGACGTCAGATTCATTCTCTACAAGGGCGACCGCTACCACCTTACGGTGGCCACGGAGAATGGCGACAACCTCTACGTCGACACCCATGACGTGTGGGACGACCGCGACATAGTGGGCATCAGAATCGCTCCCGGCGGAATACGCATCAAGCGAGTGTAACAGCTTAACAACCGTTTTATTATGAAGCATCTGTTCAAGCTGTTCATGAAGCGCAGCAACTGGAGTCTTCCCTATCTGCTGTTCCTGCTTTTCTTCGTGGTGCTGCCTTTGGTCCTGATCTTCGTCTATGCCTTTCAGGACAGCGACGGCAACCTGTCGTTCCGCAACTTCACGAAATTCGTGTCGCATCCCGAAGCGGCCAACACTTTCGTCTACTCCATCGGCGTGGCCATAGTCACCACGGTGCTGTGCATCGTTCTGGGCTATCCCGCGGCCTACATACTCAGCAACAGGGAGCTGTGCCGTTCGCGCGTGGCGGTGGTGCTGTTCATCCTGCCCATGTGGATCAACATCCTCGTCCGCACGCTGGCCACGGTCGCGCTGTTCGACTTCGTGCGTCTGCCTCTGGGCGAGGGCGCGCTGATCTTCGGCATGGTCTACAACTTCCTGCCGTTCATGATCTATCCCATCTACAACACGATGCAGAAGATGGACCGCAGCTACATCGAGGCCGCGCAGGATCTCGGCGCCGATCCGGTGAAGGTGTTCACCAAGGTCATGCTGCCGCTGTCGATGCCCGGCGTAGTGAGCGGTGTGATGATGGTCTTCATGCCCACCATCTCCACCTTCGCCATCGCCGAGCTGCTGACCATGAACAACATCAAGCTCTTCGGTACGACCATACAGGAGAACATAAACAACGGAATGTGGAACTACGGCGCGGCCTTGTCGCTCATCATGCTGGTGATAATATTCGCCACCGACCTGTTCAGCGACAGCGACGAGGAGCGTGCCTCTAACGAAGGAGGAATCATCTGATGAAGAAGTTTTTCGCTCAGGCATATCTCGTGCTGCTTCTGGCGCTGTTATACGCTCCCATAGTCATCATAGCCGTATTCTCGTTCACCGAGGCCAAGGTCCTCGGCAACTGGACCGGGTTCTCCACCAAGCTCTACTCGTCGCTCTTTTCCGGCGGTGTGCAGCATTCCCTCGTGAGCGCCATCGAGAACACGTTCGTCATAGCGGTGGTCGCCGCGGCCGTGTCTACCCTGCTCGGCAGCGTGGCCGCCATAGGCATATTCAATCTCCACGGACGGCGGCGGATGTTCATGAACACGCTGAACAACCTGCCCATGCTCAATCCCGACATCATAACGGGAATCTCGCTGTTCCTGCTCTTCGTCAGTCTCGGCGTCACGCAGGGATACACCACCGTCATTCTCGCTCACGTCACCTTCTGCACCCCCTACGTGGTGCTGTGCGTGATGCCGCGCCTGCAACAGATGAATCCCAACATCTACGAGGCGGCGCTCGATCTTGGCGCCACGCCGTTTCAGGCCCTGCGCAAGGTGATCGTTCCCGAGATCAAGCCCGGCATGATAAGCGGCTTCATCCTGTCGTTCACGCTTTCGATCGACGACTTCGCCGTGACCATCTTCACCATCGGCACGAGCGGGCTGGAGACGCTTTCGACCTACATCTATGCCGACGCGCGCAAGGGTGGCCTCACCCCCGAGCTGCGTCCGCTGTCGACGATTATTTTCGTTACGGTGCTGTTATTGCTGGTTGTCATAAATATCCGCGCTCAGCGCAATAAAAAGGAGCAGAAATGAAAAAGACGATAGGACGAATTGTATGCCGGTTTCTGTCGGCCGCCGTGCTTTGCGGCGCGATGGCCGGTTGCGGCGGCAACGTGCCCCGCGAGTCGATTCTCAAGGTCTACAACTGGGCCGACTACATCGACGAGGATTTGCTGACGGAGTTCGAGGAGTGGTACGAGGAGCAGACCGGCGAGCGGGTCAAGGTCGTCTACCAGCTGTTCGACATAAACGAGATCATGCTGGCCAAGATCGAGCGCGGCCACGAGGATTTCGATGTCGCGTGTCCGTCCGACTACATCATCGAACGCATGTTGCAGCACGATCTGCTGCTGCCCATAAACCGCGATTTCGGACACACGCCCGACTATACGTCCAACGTGTCGCCCTACATCCGCGGCGAGTTCGACAAGATCGACGGCCACGGACTCAACGCCAACGACTACGCCGTGGGCTACATGTGGGGTACCACCGGATTCCTCTACAACACCGCACACGTGGACGAGGACGAGGTGAGGAGCTGGAGCGCGCTGTGGAATCCGCGGTTCGAGAACAAGATCTTCGTCAAGGATGCGTTCCGCGACGTCTACTGCCCCCTGCTCATCTATGCCAACCACGACCGCATACAGCGTGGCGAGGTGACCATGGATTCGCTCATGTACGACGCTTCCGACGAGTCGATAGCCGTGGTCGAGGAACTGCTTAAACGCGCCAAGAAGAATGTGGCCGGCTGGGAGGCCGACTTCGGCAAGGAGATGATGACCAAGGAGAAGGCTTTGGTCAACCTCACGTGGAGCGGCGACGCGGTGTGGGCCATCGACGAGGCCTCGGCCGTCGGTGTCGACCTTGCCTACACAGTGCCCGAGGAGGGCAGCAACGTGTGGTACGACGGATGGGTCATACCCAAATATGCCCGGAACACCAAGGCCGCCGCCTATTTCATCGACTTCATGTGCATGCCCGAAAACGCCATCCGCAACATGGACGAGATCGGCTACGTGAGCGTGATAGGCACGCCCGATGTGCTGGAGTACATGTCGGCCGCGGCCGTCGAGGCTGGGTTCGACGAACCTGCCGACCTCAGCTACTTCTTCGGCGAGCAGGCCGACAGCGTGATTATCGACCCCACGCTCTATCCCGACCGCAGCGTTATCGAGCGTTGTGCCATGATGCACGACAGCGGTCCGCGCACGGAGGCCATGCTCGAAATGTGGTCGCGCGTTAAGGGCGACAACCTGAACAACTGGATGGTCATGGTCATTCTGATGACCTTCGGCATCATGATCGTGGTAGGCATAATGCGCAAGATACGTCGCCGCCGCCGTGCCGTGCGCCGCTGGTAGAACCGGCCGCACTCGCTCCGCATAGTCTTGAGGGTGACGGCCTTCGTGCGGTAGCGGAACGTTTGCGTCGGACAGCAATATTGTTAAAGTCGGTTTTCGGTTCAGAAAACCGGCTTTTTATTTTGCCCGTAACCATAAAAACACTATTTTTACACAAAAATTGAGTGATTATGAATATCGCAAAACTGTTTACCGCAAGTGTCGTTTCAGGACTGCTGACACTTGCGTCGTGCGGAAAAATGATTCACACCGACGGCAGTATCGACATTATCCCTCTGCCGAATGAGGTCACAGCCGGCGAGGGTGCGTTCGTGTTGAAACCGTCGACTCCGGTGGTCGCGGAATTTTCGCCCGAACATCTGGACCGCGCCGTCGATTTCTGGCGCGGCGTGATGTTTGAAACGCTGGGTACCTCCGCATTCAAGGTGTTCGGCGGCAATGCCGTCACCGGAGGCCGCAACAATGCGGTCAACATCATCGAGGACGGCTCCATGGCCGACGAACAGTATCGTCTTGAGGTCACGCCCCGGCGCATCAACATCTACGCGTCGAAGGCCAACGGAGTGTTCTACGCGTTCCAGACCCTGCGCCAGATGCTGCCCGTAGGGGCCTTCACCGAAGATTGCGACCGCGTGCAGATTCCGGTGTGCACGATCGACGACGCACCCTGCTTCGCCTATCGCGGATTCATGTTCGACATGGGCCGCCACATCTTCAGCGTGCAGGACATAAAGACCACGATCGACATTCTCGCCATGCACAAGATCAACCGGTTCCACTGGCATCTTACCGAGGATCAGGGCTGGCGCATCGAGATCAAGAAGTATCCCGCGCTCACCAAAATAGGCAGCATCCGCAAGTCGTCGCCTACGGGCCGCAACAAGGGTCAGGACGGCAAGCCCTACGGCGGGTATTTCACTCAGGACGAGGTTCGCGATGTGGTAAAGTATGCCGCCGAGCGTTTCATCACGGTCATTCCCGAAATCGAGATTCCGGGTCACTCGGTAGCCGCCTTGGCCGCCTATCCCGAACTCGGATGCACGGGCGAGCAGTACGAGGTGTCGACGCGGTGGGGCGTCGACGATCGCGTGATCTGTCCGGGCAAGGAGGCGGCATTCACCTTCTGGGAGGATGTTCTCACCGAGGTCATGGAGCTTTTCCCGTCGGAGTACATCCACATCGGCGGCGACGAATGCCCGAAGACCTATTGGAAGAAGTGTCCCGACTGTCAGAAGCGCATCAAGGAGGAGGGACTGAAGAACGAGGCCGAGTTGCAGGCCTATGTGACGCGCCGCGTCGAGAAGTTCCTGAACGATCACGGCCGCAGGATCATCGGCTGGGACGAGATTCTGGAGGGCGGCGTTACCCCGAGCGCGACCGTCATGGCATGGCGCGGCCCGCAGTACGGCATTCAGGCCGCCAAGCAGGGCAACCATGTCATCATGTCGCCCAACTCCAACTGCTATCTCGACTACTACCAGAGCCGCGACACCGACCATGAACCTTTGGCCATCGGCGGTTACCTGCCGCTGGAGAAGGTCTATTCGCTCGACCCGTACAACCAGCTCAACGACGAGGAGCGCAAGTACATCATCGGCGTGCAGGGCAATCTGTGGACGGAGTATATCGCCGATTACGACTATGCACAATACATGGCCCTGCCGCGACTGAGCGCCATAGCCGAGGTGGGCTGGAGTTACGACCGCAAGGACTACCAATCGTTCCTCGGCCGTCTGCCGCATCTGGCCTCGCTGTTCGATGTCTACGGATACAATTACGGCCGGCACGCCCTGCCCGGGGCGGCACCGCAGCCGGACAAATGACCAAATTACTAATCTGTAAAATTATAATTATGAAAATCAACCATTTATTTATTGCATGCGCAACACTCCTGTCGGGAGTGCTGATGCAGAGTTGTTGTTGCGACGGCACTATTGCCGGCGACAACTACAAACTGAAGGACGGCATCATCGTATTCGACGAGCCTTCGCGCGCCGCCGGCCAGCAGTCGATGCTCGGATTCGCCGCCGATCCCATTCCCGTGGTCCGCGTAGGATTCATCGGACTCGGCATGCGCGGTCCGGCCGCCGTCAACCGTTTCACCCATATCGACGGGGTCGAGGTCAAAGGTCTGTGCGATCTTGAGGCCGACAATGTAGCCAAGTGCCAGAAGACTCTGGCCAATGCAGGCAAGCCTGCGGCCGACGAGTACGTAGGCCCCGAGGCTTACAAACAGCTTTGCGAGCGTGACGATGTCGACCTGATCTACATCGCCACCGACTGGGTGAACCATGTGCCTTTGGCCGTTTACGCCATGGAGCACGGCAAGCATGTGGCCGTCGAGGTTCCCGCCGCCACCAACGTCGAGGAGTGCTGGCAGCTGGTCGACACCTCGGAGCGCACGCGCCGTCACTGCATGATGCTCGAGAACTGCGTTTACGACTTCTTCGAACTGACGTGTCTCAACATGGCCCAGCAGGGGCTGTTCGGCGAGATCCTGCATGCCGAGGGCGCCTACATCCACAATCTTTCTGAGTACTGGGACGACTACCACAACAACTGGCGTCTCGACTTCAACCAGAAGCATCGCGGCGAC